>JBFEXY010000041.1:0-13079 GCA_041562415.1 Woeseiaceae bacterium | reverse complement strand
GATTCATTTTTCTCGTCGTTACCTCCTCGAAAAAGAATCCTCGCGACTCGCCTGCCGACCTGATCGGTGACGCTTTCTTGGCAAGATGCGCGGCTCAACCACGGTGCGCACCAGGCAATGGTGCTTGCTCGAGGAAGTAAAGCGCAGCGCAGCGAGCCATGACGAGAGCAAGCACCATTGCAGTGCGCGAGCTGCGGCAGGTGGAAGGATTTTTCTAAATGGTCAGGATGGTGCCGCGGGAGAGCATCTGGATATTTTTGTCGGGGGCGGCCGCGACGACTTGTTTCAGGATGCGCGCCTCTTCTCCCGGCTTCATGCCGGTCAGCCAGATCTCCGGATCATGCTGCAGGCGTTCGAGATCGCGCGTGAGCGTCCTTGGGCAGTAGTGGCCGGCATCGGCCGCCAGTTGTTCCATTTCGTCCGGGAAAGATACCTCGATCACGAGCACCTTCAGGTCCTCGCAAGCATTGAGCACGGGCCAAAGAGTCTCGTTGGTCTTTGTATCGCCGCTTACCGCGAACACGCCGCCGGAATTCTGCACTGTGAAACCCAGCGAAGGAACGCTGTGCATGACGTCGACGGCGTAGAAGTCGCGATTACCGATCGTGATCGTATCGCCGGGACTGCACACCTGGTAACGGAGCATCGGGTGCTCCCGCGACGGCAGCCGCGCGAAATCCGGCCAGATTACGTCGTTGAACAGGTGGTCCTTAATTGCACGCAGGGTCTCGTCACGCGCATAGACGGTGACCGGGGTGTCGAATCCCTCGTCGAAGACCGTGTCCACGAGCAACGGCAGGCCGGCGATGTGGTCCAGATGCGCGTGTGTCAGAAAGACGTGCCGTATCGGCTGCAATTCGGTGAGCGAAAGATCGCCGATTCCGGTCCCCGCATCAATAAGGACATCCTCGTCCACGAGCATTGCCGAGGTCCGTGCCCCGGCACCGATGCCGCCGCTGCAACCAAGTATTCGAATACGCATAACGTCAAGGGTTCTATTGCCCGCCACCATGTGGGATGATGCACCCCAAGAAACGGTAGGTTATCGACCGACGGGTTTCTGTGTTTCAAATCACACTTCCATTTCTATACCTGGTCGCTGCCGCAGGCTTTGCGGGCAGCCGGCTGCGTCACGAGTCAGCGCACGCGGGTCTGATGCGAACCGGCGCGTTCGCGCTGGCCGTCATAGCGATCGCGATCCACGGCGGCGCCCTGTTCGATTCGCTCACGCGCGGCGGCACCATTAACGTGTCGCTCGTGTCCTCGGTTTCGATGATCGGCCTGCAACTCGCAATCATCGGGACCCTGGCGGCACTAGACTCGGACCTGCGCGGTGTTGCGGCCGGCCTCATCGTGCTCGCTGCGCCTACCGCCCTCGCGACGCAAACCGGTGCTGTCGAAGTTACCGGCAGCGGGCTCAGCTGGCAGTTGCAGACGCATGTATTTACGGCGATGTTCGCCTACGGGCTCCTGGCCGCGGGCGCGATCGTGGCCGTCTACGCGCTGGTTCAGGACCGCCGGCTCCGGGCTGCAAAGCTGTCAACGGTCAACCAGCTCTTTGCCCCCCTCGAGAAGACGGAACGCGTGCTTTACGGAGTCGCATCTGCGGGTATAGCAGTGCTTGCGATGTCAATGGCGCTCGGCATCACGTTCGTCGAGAATCTTTTCGCCCAGCACCTCGTTCACAAGACGGTGCTGTCTCTAATTGCGCTCCTGATTTTTGGCGTCCTGCTGGCAGGTCGGCATTTTGCCGGCTGGCGCGGCAAACGTGCCATTTATCTCTACCTGGTTGGCTTCGTTATTCTGTGCCTCGCCTATTTCGGCAGCCGCTACATTCTCGAAGTGATCCTGCATCGTAGCTGGGGCTAGCGGCCGCGGTGCCCTGGTTCCTTGACAGGCGGGCGGGCTGCTGCTGAACTCAACTTATCGCCACTACATCGAGGTACTCGTCCTTTGGGCGATGACGTTCCACTAGCGGGCCTGTTTGGGCTTCTAATCGCACTGCTCTTGCTTTCCGCCTTTTTTTCCGGCTCGGAAACGGCTCTGGTGAGCCTCAATCGTTATCAGCTACGTCACAAGGCCAGGCAGGGACATCGCGGCGCCCGGCTTGCTGACCAGCTCCTGCAGCGCCCGGACCGGCTGATCGGGCTGATACTGCTCGGCAACAACCTGGTGAATTTCTCGGCAGCATCACTGGTCGCCATCATCGCTCTCGAAATGGGCGGGGAACCGGCCGTCGCGCTCGGCACGCTGTTGCTGACGCTCGTCGTGCTGATTTTTTCCGAAGCGGCACCCAAGACGCTGGCGGCACTGCATCCCGAGCGGCTCGCCTATCCGGCCGCAATTATCTATTACCCGCTGCTCAAGATAACGTATCCAATAGTCTGGCTAACCAACGTCGCGTCGAATGGCGTGTTGTTCCTGTTCGGGGTCCGCAGTGGCGATTCCGAACTTCAGCCGCTCACCAGGGAAGAATTGCGTACCGTCGTGTACGAGGCGGGAGGCCGCATCTCCAGCCGCTATCAGCAGATGTTGCTCAGTATTCTCGATCTCGAGAAGGTGACTGTTGACGATGTCATGGTGCCTCACAACGAGATCGTTGGCATCGACCTCGAAGACGAAATAGCCGAAATCGAGGAGATCATCAGCAAGAGCGAACACACACGGCTACCCGTATACGAGGACAACGTCGACAACGTTGTTGGCATTTTGCATCTGCGTAGGCTGGCCAACCTTGCACCGCAGTCTTTTGACAAGACGTCGATCCGTACTCTGCTGGACGAACCCTATTTCGTACCCGAGGGCACACCGCTGAGTACGCAGCTCGTTCAGTTCCAGCGTCGTCGTGAGCGCGTGGCGCTGGTGGTTGACGAATACGGCGACATACAGGGTATCGTGACCCTCGAGGACATTCTTGAGGAAATCGTCGGTGAATTTACGACCGACCCGGCCGACCAGATCGAGGATGTCGTGCACGAGGGGGCCGACTCGTTCCTGGTGAACGGCACGGCCAATATCCGTGAACTCAATCGCGCACAGGGCTGGGAGCTTCCGACTGACGGTCCGAAGACCTTGAATGGCCTGATCCTCGAATTGCTGGAAACGATCCCGGAGCCGTCGACTTGCCTGAAGATCAGTGGCTACCCGCTGGAGATTGTCGCTTCGGACGAGAATCGCGTACGCACAGTACGGATCGGTCCGCGGATCATGGAAACCGAGGGCTAGAAGGCCGCGTCAATCGCTTCCCCGATCCGAGACACCGGGACGACTTCGATGCCGGCGGGCGTCTTTCTCGGTGTATTGGCACGCGGCACTATTGCGCAGCTGAAGCCCTGTTTCGCTGCGGCAGCGATTCGCTCTTCACCGTAACGTACCGGGCGTACCTCGCCAGCGAGCCCGATTTCCCCGAAACTGACCAGCCCTTCCCTGCAGGGCCGATCGCGAAAACTGGAAACCACGGCCAGCAGTGTCGGGAGATCCACGGCGGTCTCCGCGATCTTAAGCCCCCCCACGACATTCACGAACACGTCCTCGGGCCCGAGCTGCGTGTCCCCATGACGCTGCAGCACGGCGAGCATGAGCGCAAGCCGGCTTTGGTCCACACCCTGCGCGACGCGCTTCGGGTAACCACCTCCGCCGTCGGCCACCAGTGCCTGCATCTCGACCAGTATCGCCCGGCTGCCTTCCCACGCAACCGAAACCACGCTGCCCGGTTCCGCCAGCGTATCGCGGGAAAGGAAGATCGCCGAGGGATTGCGCACCTCACGAAAACCGGCGCCTGTCATAGCGAAGACGCCCATTTCGCCGGTTGCGCCAAAGCGATTCTTGACCGAACGAATCATCGTGTAGCGACTCGCGGGATCGCTCTCGAAATACAGCACCGTATCGACCATATGTTCCACGACCCTCGGACCCGCAATCGCACCCTCCTTGGTAACGTGGCCGATGACGAATACCGACACTTCGTTCTGCTTGGCAAACTGCACGATACGGCCAACACACTCGCGTAACTGGGCCACCGATCCCGGCGCAGACGTGAGCTCCGCGGCGGTCATGGTCTGGATAGAGTCGATGATCAGCACTCGCGACGCGTTGCGCCTGGCCTCACCGAGAACGTTCTCGAGAGCCGTATCCGCCAGTACCTGGAGCCTAGTGCTCTCGGTATCTAGGCGGCGTGCCCGCTGACCCACCTGGCGCAGTGACTCCTCGCCAGTTGCGTAAAGAACGGGCACACCGCTCTGCAGCCGCCCGCTGACTTGCTGCAACAACGTAGACTTGCCGACACCGGGATCGCCGCCGAGCAGCACCACGGCGCCCGGTACGAGCCCACCTCCAAGTACTCGATCAAACTCGGCAAAGCCTGTGGCGTATCGTTCTTCCGGGTCCAGCTGCAGTGCATCCAGAACGGTTGCCTCGGCGCCGGCGGCAGTCGCCACAGCGGCCGCTACCTTTACCTGCGAAAGCGTATTCCATGCGGCGCAGTCGGGACACTGACCGGCCCATTTGACGCTGTGCGCCCCGCATTCGGCGCATACGTAGGCTGTTTTTTGCTTCGGCATAACGCTCCTGCTAACGCAATCAGTCGCCTGTTGCACGCCACGTTTCTATAAGAAATCGAGAAAAGTTCTATATGCTATTGTTTTATAATATTTTTTTACAAATAATATGGATTAAGTGAGGTGCCAGACCCGGCCATCGAGGGTGCCGATGATAGCACCGGAAATCAGCCGGTTATGACAAAAAAATGCCAACCCTTTCTCATTAACGGCGGCAGCTATTTTCTATACTTTTCGTCCTGAAACAGGGACCTGAAAAACTTGAACATCGGCTCAAACCAGAAAAGAAACCGCCTGATCGCGTTGAGTTTTGCGAGCGTCTTGCTGCTGCTCGTTTACGGCCCGCTGGCGCCGTGGTTCGTCACTGCAGACCGGTTTCTCTACGATACCTTCTCGTCGGGCCTGCCGAACCGGCCGCTCGACAACGCTATCATCATCAGCATAGATCCGTCGCGCGCGAGTCAGGAAGAGATTCTAGCCAGGTACGGCCGGGTGCTCTCGGTACTTACCCGCAGCCAGGCGGGCCGCATCATATTGCCGAATCCTCCCGAACTTGGCGCGGATGAACGCCTGCCAGGGTGGTCTGCCGCTCTGGGCGGACCCGTGCCCGTTTACGTGCCGAACGATCATCGGCTGGCGGAACTGACACCTCATACCGGCTTCATGGCGTTCGGGCCCGATGATGACGGCGTGCTTCGCCGGGTAGGTCTATGGCAACTAAACGGCGCCGTAATGTCGCCCTCGCTTCCTCTCGCAGTCGCGCTGGACAACGAAAAACTGCCGCCCAGCAGGCGCATGTCGGTTTCAGACGATACCGTCTATCTTTCGAACTATGCGGAACTGCCCAGGGTACCCGTCGACGAGATCCTGTTCGGCGACTTTGCAAGCACGCGCCTGAACGATGCGACCATCTTTGTCGATCATGAACCTGCACTGGTCGGTGCATCTGCAGTCCTGCCGTCAGGACAGTTCGTCACGCACTCGGAGTTCACTGCCGCGCTGATTGCAGAGTTCGAAACCGACCGGGCGATCATGGCGCCCGGGTGGGTCAGCGCGCTGCAATGGCTGGCGCCCACACTACTCGCCATTGTCGCAGTGCTCTTCCTTCCGGAGCGCGGTCGTCGCACCATCGGCGTCGCCTGCATCGCAGTAGTTGTCGCGCTGCTGCTCCTGGAAATGTTGCTCCTCTACGTGCTGCGTGTTCGCCTGGACATCGGGCGCCCCGCTCTGATCTTTATCGGCGTCGGCCTGCTCAGCATGTGGCTGGTCGGAAACCCCAGAAAAGCGACGCAGGATGCCTTCAAGCGCGGTTCCGACTTCCTTGCTGCCGGCCGGCTCGAGCCCGCATTTGCCGAATTCCGGCGCTGCTCGCCGTCGGATACGCTCGCAACGGTCATGTACAAGCTGTCGATTGCGTTCGAGGAGCAGGCGAAGCCTGAACGTGCCGAAGCAGTACTCGAATGGATGAAGCGCACGCAGGGAACCCGCGAAGCGCAGCAAAAGAAGAGCACCGGAGTCAAAGGCATGCCCAAGCGGCTCGGGCGCTACGTGATCGAGCGCCGTATCGGCCGCGGAGCCATGGGCGCCGTGTATCTCGCGAAGGACCCACGAATAAATCGTGCTGTCGCCGTCAAAGCGATCCCGATCGAGAAAGAATTCGAGGACGAAGAACTCAAGGAAGCGCGAATCCGCTTCTTTCGAGAAGCCGAATCGGCGGGTCGGCTGACGCACCCCAATATCATCACCGTATTCGATGCGGGCGAGGACAAGGGGCTTGCCTATATCGCGATGGAATACGTGCCCGGGATTCCACTCAGGGACTTCACGGACCCGAAGCGCCTGCTTGCGCCCAAGCGTGCGCTTGAACTCGCGGCAAGTACCGCGGAAGCACTCGACTACGCCCATAACCAGGGCGTGATTCATCGCGATATCAAGCCTGCCAACCTGCTTTATAACCCGAAGGAAGGATCGCTGAAGATCAGCGACTTCGGCGTTGCCCGGATCACTGACAACAACCGGACCAAGACCGGAATCGTTCTTGGCACTCCGATGTATATGTCGCCGGAACAGCTGGGTGCCGAAAAACTCACAGGCCACTCGGACTTGTTTTCGCTTGGTGTTACTCTATACGAGCTTCTGATCGGCGAGGTGCCTTTCAAAGCGGGCAACATCGCGGCTCTAATGACAAAAATTACGACTGAAGACCCCCCTCCGATCGCAGGCAAACGTGCCGGGCTCGCACCGAGTATCGACGCCGTACTTGCAAAAGCGCTGGCGAAGCGTCCCGAAGATCGCTTTTCGTGCGGCGCCGAGATGGCGATCGCGTTGCGAAATTGCGCCCGATATTCGTAGCAACGACCGACCAGAGTAGAGCGACCTTGAAGAGCCTGCGCGGAAAAATAGACTTCGCCGAAATAACGGATACCGGCAGAGTGCGCGACCACAACGAGGACGCTATCGGGTCCAATCCCGATATCGGCCTCATGGTATTGGCCGACGGCATGGGTGGCTATAACGCCGGTGAAGTCGCGAGTGGAATCGCCGTACAGATTGTCTCCGACCTTGCCGTCGAGGGTGCGAGCCGTGAAGAGCGCGAGGATATTGACCCGCACAGCGGCCTTATGCGCCAGTCCATTGTCTTGCGCGACGCGGTTTACCGGGCAAACAAGATTATTTTCCAGACCGCACAAAGTCAGACACACTGCGAAGGCATGGGCACGACCATCGTTGCCTGCATGTTCTACGACAACAAGGTGAGCATCGCGCACGTCGGCGATTCACGTGCATATCGCCTGCGCGGCGATCAATTCGAGCAGCTGACGCTTGATCATTCGTTATTGCAGGAACTGGTAGATCGAGGCTTCTATTCGCACGATGAAGCGCAGAGGTCGACCAACCGCAATTACGTAACCCGAGCGCTGGGCGTGGAACCGACCGTCGAGGTCGAAGTACACGAATACGATGTGCTCCCGGATGACATCTACCTGCTATGCTCGGACGGCTTGCCGGACATGGTCGAAGATGAGGATATTCACTTAACTATCAGTACTTTTAATGATAGTCTTGACGTCGTTGGTCAACAGCTGGTGGAGTTGGCCAATGACCATGGCGGACGTGACAATGTGTCGGTAATGCTTGCGCAGGTTCTCGGGCCGTTTGCGGCAAAGAAAAACCTGCTGGTCAAGATCGCAGAATTGTTCCGCTAATGTTGGGGTTGCAGGGTAATCTGGAGATTGCAGTCAAAGGCGAGCGATACGGCCACAACCGTGGCTGGCGTTTCTTCTTATGCTTCACCCCCTGCGTTGTTGAGTCTCACTGAGGACGGCGAGAAATCATGGCACGTTTAATTCTTAGCCTGGACAACCAGGTTCTGGCTGAATACAACATGACCAAGGAGCGCTACACGATAGGCCGTCTCCCGGATAACGACGTTCGTATCGACAACCCGGCGGTCAGTGGACACCACTCCCTGATCATCAACATCCTGAATGACTCCTTCCTCGAAGACCTGAATAGCACTAACGGAACATACGTAAACGGCAAGCTGATTAAAAAGCATGCGCTGCAGCACGGTGATGTCATCACCATCGGCCATCACCAGCTGCGCTTCACGGACCAGGAAGTGCCCGAGGCCGAACAAGACGAATTCGAAAAGACCATGGTCATTCCGAGCGGACAGCAAAGTGCCGAGCAGCTCGCGAAAGCCGAGCAGGCTGCGGAAGCTGCGGCGGCGGCGGCTGCAGCAGCAGCTGAAGCACCATCGGAAGCTGCCGCTGGCGTCCGACTCGATCCGGAAGAGGCCGCCGCACTGACGGAAGAGCCGCCGCGTCCCAGGCTCGCCGAGACGGTCGCGCACACAGAGACCGCAGCGCCCGTTTCGCACACGGCTACCGCGACAGGTATCGATCCGTCCCATATTCCGAACGCGCTGCCGCTTGCCAAGCTGCAGGTACTCAGCGGCGCCTTTGCGGGACGCGAACTCGAACTGACCAAGGCGTTGACCACGCTCGGGCGTCCAGGCGTCCAGGTCGCGGCAATTACGCGGCGCGCCGAGGGCTATTACATCGTGCATGTCGAATCCGGCAAGGAAGGCGACTACCCCCTTGTAAACGGGCAGCCGATTGGCGCGCAGGCCCGCAAACTGTCCGACAACGACGTCGTACAGCTGGCCGGGGTCAAGATGGGGTTCTTCGCGAGCTAAGTCCCGTACGAGCGGTTCCGGAACCGTGGCATGCAACAGCGGGCCTACGGAACGATTTCGCTGTCCTCGCGATTCATCACGCCGCACACCAGCTCGTAAGGAATAGCGTCCGCCCAGGGCGCAACTTCTTCGACGGGAAGATCGTCGCCCCACAACGTTGCAATGTCGCCGACGCGATCCGAAGCGCCCTGCCCCAGGTCCACCGCGATCATGTCCATAGAGACGTTGCCGATGAGCGGCACTCGCCGGCCGTTGACAAGTACCGGTGTACCGCAGCGAAAATGGCGCGTATAGCCGTCACCATAACCGGCGGCTACAATCCCGAGCATCGTATCGCGTTCGCTTATGTACGCACCCTTATAGCCAACGCGGGCACCCGCGTGCAGCGCTTTCACCGCTATAAGCCTCGCTTCGAACTGCATCACGGGTTTCAGCCCGAGTTGCCGACCTGTCTTGTCCGCAAACGGTGAGATGCCGTAGAGGCCGATGCCCGGCCTGATCCAGAAGTCGCCCTCGAATCCCAGTTTTACCCGCGCGTCGATGACCTCTGGCCAGCCGAGAGCGGCAGGGGAATTCGCGATGCTGACCGCGCCAGGGAAATTGCGACTCACCGGTTCAAATGCAGCAAGCTGGGCCTCCGTCGCGGCATTATCCAGCTCATCGGCACTGGCGAAGTGCGTCATCAGGCGCAGCTCGCTTACTCCTCGGGCTGCTTCGAGGCGCGGGAGCAAATTTGGGGCCGCGTCGGGCGGGAATCCAAGGCGGTTCATGCCGGTATCGAATTTCAGCCAGACGGTGCCTGAGGTATCGCCGACACGCTCCAGCATCTTGATCTGCTCGATATCGTGCACGACCAACTCGAAGTTCTCCGCAAATGCGACCCGGAGTTCTTCGTCGGTCGATACCCCCGCAAGGAGCACGATAGGTTTGTCGATGCCCGATTCGCGCAGCTGCTGAGCTTCGGGTAAACGCGCGACGGCAAACGAGTCTGCCCCATCGAGATGCCGCGCCACGGCAACCATGCCGTGGCCGTATGCATTGGCCTTGATGACCGCCATGATGCGCGCTTCCCGCGCCGCATTGCGAAAGACCTCAAGATTGTGTGCGAGCGCGCCGAGCCGAATCAGGGCCCGTGCTCCAAAACTCACGGATACGCCTCCTCGGCGTAGGTGTCCGGCACCCAGTTTTCGAACTTGGTATAACGCCCGACAAACGTAAGCGGGAAGTCGCCAATGGGTCCGTTACGCTGCTTGGCGATGGAAATATCGGCGATTCCCTTGCGCGGCGTGTCTTGATTGTAGACCTCTTCACGATAGATGAAGATGATCACGTCCGCGTCCTGCTCGATGGCGCCGGACTCGCGAAGATCAGACATGACGGGCCGCTTGTCAGTACGCTGTTCGACACTGCGGTTGAGCTGCGACAGCGCGATAATTGGCAACTCGAGCTCCTTGGCGAGCCCCTTGAGTGAGCGCGAAATCTCGGAGATCTCGGTTGCGCGGTTTTCCTTGTTGCCTGGCACCTGCATTAGCTGCAGGTAATCCACCACGATAAGGCCCAGCCCGTGCTCACGTTGCAGGCGCCGCGAACGCGCACGAATCTCGGTCGGCGACAGGCCCGGCGTATCGTCGATGAACAGAGGCGCATCTGACATCAGCTGTACGGCCGTATTGATGCGTGACCAGTCCTCGTCCGGGAACCGCCCGGTTCTCAGGTGCGACTGATCGACCCGGCCGAGCGATGAGATCATTCGGAATGCAAGCTGCTGCGACGGCATCTCCATGGAAAAGATCGCGGTGGGGACTTTGGACCCGATGGCCGCGTTCTCAGCAATATTCACGGCAAGCGTCGTCTTGCCCATCGAAGGACGTCCGGCGATGATCACGAGATCTCCTGACTGGAGGCCCGCTGTCAGTTTGTCGAATTCCGTGTAGCCGGTGGAAATACCGGTGATATCCCCGTCGGACTGGTGGAGCACGTCGATGCGGTCCACCGCATCCGGCAAGATCTGCTTTAGCGACCTGAATCCGGCTCGCCCGCGGGCCCCGCGTTCCGCTATCTCGAAGACCAGGCGCTCCGCCTCGTCGACGAGCTCCGTCGCCGACCGCCCGTCGGTTGCAAACGCGTTGCCGGAGATCTGGTTGCCGACGTGAATGAGCGCACGTTCGACAGCGCGGTCGCGTAGGATTCTTGCATAGGCCCGGGCGTTGGCTGCACCGGGCGTTTCATTGGCAAGTGTCGCCAGGTATTCGAGGCTTCCGGCGGCTTCCAGTTCACCTCGCTTGTCGAGGTATTCGGAAACGGTAACGACATCGCAGGGACTGCCGGCCTCGACGAGGTTCGCAATCGCCGCGAATACGAGCTGATGATCCCTGCGATAGAAATCTTCTGCCACAACGACGTCGGCGATCTTGTCCCAGGCCTGCGCATCGAGCATAAGGCCGCCAATCAGTGACTGTTCGGCCTCGATGGAATTGGGCGGTATCTTGATGCGCTGCTCGTCTGCAGTCGCACCAATACCCTCTTCCAATGCTCTTACCATCTGACCCCCCGGGTCTGTCGTGAACCTCTGATCAAAGGTACCACATCATCCGAAACGCAGAAGTACTTAGTCGGACTCGACGACCCGCAGGGTTATGTCGACGTCTACTTCCGGGTGCAGGTGCACGCCGACAGTAAACTCGCCCAGCTCCTGGATAGGCCCTTCGGGCATGCGAATCTCGCTGCGCTCGACTTCGACCTGAACCTTCTCGAAGGCATCTGCAATATCGATCGGACCGACCGAACCGAACAGCTTGCCCTCCGGGCCCGCGTTTGCCGGAATCACCAGCTCCATGCCTTCGATCGCGCCGGCACGGGTCTTTGCTGCCGCCAGCTCTTCGGCCGCTGCCTTCTCGAGTTCCGCGCGGCGCGCCTCGATTTCCTTCATGTTCTCGGGCGTGGCCAGCGCGGCTTTGCCCTGTGGCAGCAGGTAATTACGGCCGTAACCGGGCTTGACCTTCACCAGGTCGCCGATACTCCCCAGATTTTCCACGTTCTCTAACAGAATGACGTTCATTTCCTAAGCCTCGTCGTTCAATTCATTGTCTATTGCGCCGCCGGCACCCTGCGTCTCAAGTCGAACCAGGCATCGATGTATCCCAGTACCGCCAGTCCGACAACGATGACCGCACTCAACGGCAGCATCAGCACGTAAACCATTGCAACTGCAAACCCTGGCAGGATCTCCCTGCCGTGCAACCAGTGCACGATGGCCAATCCCTGAAACCAGAAAACCGCGAACATGACGAACGCGACATTCTGCAACCAGGCCGCGCCGCTCAGCAGCGCGACAACCGAGCACAACGCCATTATCAGCGCAATCACCCGGCCAAAATTCAAGTCACGAAAACGGCCGTAACGGTCCGTTTCGTCGGGCAGCTGCCGAAACAGCTTGTAGCCCAGTACCAGCGTTGCGGCATAAATCGTCCACAACAACGTAACGATGAACATCGTCATCTGCGCCGCCAGGATGGCCTGCCCATCGGTCAGACTATCGGCCAGTTCGACGGCACCGAGATTCCGCCAGATTTCAGCGGCACTCCCGAGTTCGGCTTCCCAGAAGGCCACCGGGTCCCCGACGATGATGAAAAACACCAGCATTCCCAGCACCGCCACGAGTACCGATACCTGCAACGTCAGCGTCAACGACCGCGTTACCGCCAGTAACGTCGCCATCAGCGTCGCCGGCAACCAATAGACCGCGGCAACCGCTATGACTACCGACGGTGGCGTGCCGACGACGATGCCGATCACTGCGAGCAGAAGGCCTGCGGCGGCAGCCTTCAAGATCGCGACGCGCGTCCCTTCCCACAGTACCAGCAGCACGATCAGCGCCGCACTCAGGAACCCGAGGTAGGGCGACGACGTGGCCGCCAGTACCAGGATTCCGTTCAATGGCCGGGCTACCAGCCAATTGGCCACTGCCCGCATTGGCCCTGATCTCCGGCGTCTTAGTGCCGGTCGGTATAAGGCAGTAATGCCAGGTAACGTGCGCGCTTTACCGCGGTCGCGAGCTGGCGCTGGTAATTCGCCTTTGTGCCCGTAATGCGGCTCGGCACGATCTTGCCCGTTTCCGTTACGTAAGCCTTCAGCAGGTTGAGATCCTTGTAATCGATCTCCTCGATGCCCTCGGCCGTAAATCGACAATACTTGCGCCTGCGTGAATAACGACTCATTTCAATACTCCTCAGGCGCTCTTCTGCGCAGCCTCTTCGTCCTCCGCAGCGTTCTCATCTGCGGCGGCGGCATCGGCCGCAGCCGTGCCCTCGTCAATCGATTTC
>JBFEXY010000040.1:0-13153 GCA_041562415.1 Woeseiaceae bacterium | reverse complement strand
GCTCGCTGCACAGGCTGCCGTCGTCCTGCACCGGGCCAAACTGATCGAATCGATGATCGCGAGCGAAAAGCTCGACCGGGAGATCACGGTCGCTCGCGACGTGCAGATGGGCACCCTGCCCAAGGAGATGCCGAGGATCAGTGGCTACGGTTTCGCAGGCGCATTTTCGCCGACCGACCAGACCGGCGGCGACCTGTACGACTTCGTACCTCTGTCGGACGAGCGACTATTCCTGCTCATGGGCGATGCGACCGGTCACGGCATCGGGCCCGCACTCAGCGCAACGCAGGTACGCGCGATGCTCCGGGTCGCTCTGCGTCTTGGTGCAGACCTCGACGATGTGTTCGTCAATATCAACGACCAACTCGTCGAGGACCTCCCCGAGGATCGATTCGTGACGGCGTTTTTCGGGGTCCTGGATGCAAACGCGCATGTAGTTCGATTTCACTCGGCCGGCCAGGGGCCGATCATGCACTACCATGCCGCCGACAAGACCTATGACTGGCACGAGCCGTCGACATTCCCCCTTGGCTACATGGTTCAGCAGAATCTCGGACCGAGCGTATCGATCCGGCTCGAACCGGGCGACATCCTCGGCCTGATCTCCGACGGCATCTACGAGTACGAGAACGAGGCCGGCCTGCAGTTCGGCCAGAAAGGAGTCGCATCCGTCATCGACGCAATGCCCGGCGGCAAGGCGGAGGAACTGGTGCCGGCCATCATGCACGCGGCGCGAATGCACGGCGGCACCGCGCCCCAGGCGGACGACATCACTATCGTGCTGGTCCGGCGCAACTGTTAGCGCGATGACGGGTCAGCCATTCAAACGCAGCATCGAATCGGTAGCAGACATCTACCGGTTCAGTGAAGACATCATGGCGGCGGCCAACATCGATGAATCGGTCCGTTTCCCGGTTCACCTCGCCATGGAGGAGCTGTTCGTCAACCTCGTTAGCTACAACCCCGGTGCCCGGCGCGATATCCTGATCGAGCTCGAGGTCGCCAACCACGGCGTAGCCGTTACGATTACGGACCGCGACGCCGCCGAATTCGACGTCACGAAGGAGAGGCCCGTTGACACCGGAGCACCGCTCAGCGAGCGCAGGCCCGGCGGGCTCGGACTGCACCTGGTTCAACGGATAGTCGATACCCTCGAATACGACTATCGGGACGGGCGGAGTAAGATTCGTTTCAGCAAGGAGCCGGAAACACGCGATGTTTGAGATAGATTATGTAGAAAGTGGCGAGGTTATTTGCAGCGGGCGCCTCGATGCGGCGCAGGCCGCCAGGGCGGAGGCCTTTCTGGTGCGTCTGGATACCAGCCAGACGCTCGATTTTGAGCGCCTTGAATACATTTCGAGCGCCGGGTTGGCTATACTCTTGAAGACACAAAAAAGACTGTCCCAAAGCGGCGCAGCACTAAAAATAATAAACGTTAACAAGCACATATACGATATTTTCCGCTATTCGGGTTTTAGCACGATCTTCGAGATCGAAACTCTGTAGATTCTTGCAGGGAACAAGGGGGGATCCAGGCCAACTTTTCCATCGGCCGCCTGTAAGTATGAGTGAGCCAGACGACATCAAGCTGATGGAGCGGTGCAGCAGCGGTGATCGGCATGCGTTCGAGCTGTTGTTGGCCAGGTACGAGAAACCGGTCTTCAACGCAGCGTACAGGATGCTAAACAGCCCCGACGACGCGCGCGACGTAACGCAGACCGTATTTCTGAAAGTGTACGAGCACCTCGACCAGTATGACCCGAAGTATCGTTTCTTCAGCTGGATTTATCGGATTACGCTGAACGAGTCCATTAACTGGCTCAAGAAGTCTAATCGTCTGGACGCGCTCGAAGGTGATACGGCTGATACCGCGAGCAATCCGGAGCAAGAAGCAGGTAATGAACAGTTGAGCGAAGGTATGCAAGCAGCACTAATGACAATGAGCCCTGACTATCGGGCCGTGGTCGTCCTGAAACACTTGCTCGGATGCAGCTACCAGGAGATCAGCGAGGTCCTCGAGATTCCGGAGAAGAAGGTCAAGTCGAGGCTCTACACAGCGCGCCAGCTTCTACAGCAAACTCTCATCGAACGCGGATTACACTAATGACAATCAACCCGAGATATTTCGAGCTTATACAAGCGGACATCGATGGCGAAATCGACGAATCCGGCAAGGCCGAGCTCGAGAACTTCCTTGCGGACAACGAAGAAGGCCGGGCAGTCTACGAAGAACTCGAGACGCTCTGCCACTCTCTCGACAGCATGCCGCAGGTTGACCCGCCCCAGCATCTGAGACACATGCTCCTGAACCAGGCACCGGTGAAAGCGGCCCCGCGGCCCGAGCCGGGCTTGCTGCAACGCCTGTTCTCTGGCCCGGCACTCGGTTATGTCGGCGTGTTCGCTGCCGGCGTTGCCCTTGCGCTGGCGCTGGTTGACTCGGGCCAGATATCGAAAGGTGCTTTTGACGACGTCACGGGGCTGGTCGGCACGATAGCGGAACCCGAGTTCGCCGTGCCGGAGCACAGCACGATTTCCATCGATGAGAGCGAGGTGGCCGGTACCGTAACGCTCCGCAGCACCGGGCCGATCCTGATCGTGGATTTCGACCTGAGCGCCCGGCAGCCCGTCGAGATCGTCGCAGGCTACTCGGACAAGACCATCTGGTTCAATGGCTTCGCGCAGCTCGAAAACAGTGGCACCAGCATCGCGTCTGAGACCGGCGCCGTTACACTGAAGATGGACGGCAAACGCCGTTACGCGGTGTACCTTAATAACCCGGGCATGCGCTCGGCCACGATCGACCTGCGATTCATGGCAGACAACCAGGTAATCCACGAAGCACAGCTGAGTTTCCCGAAGGCCGACTAGTCACTTCGGGGCGATGACCGCAGATTTCGTGCTCCACGCCCTGCTCGGCCTGCTGCCCGTCTGCTGTTTCCTGGCGACCCTGGTTTATCTCGACAGCTACCGGCTCGTGCCGTTGAAATGGGTTGTCAGCGCAATCGTGCTCGGTTGCGGAGCCGCGGTAGCCAGTTATCCGTTTAGTCTCGTCGGCCTCGAATGGCTGGACATCGACTTTTCGATTTACACCCGCTACGTCTCACCGATTATCGAGGAAGCACTAAAAGCCCTCATCATCTGGTCACTCATGCGTAACAACCGGATCGGCTTCCTCGTCGATGCGGCTATTTTCGGCTTTGCGGTCGGCGCCGGATTCGCAATATTCGAAAACATGTATTACCTGACGATCCTGCCAAATATGAACCTGGGCACGTGGATCGTACGGGGCTTCGGAACGGCAATCATGCACGGCGGCGCAACGGCAATATTTGCCGTTATTGCACACACGATGCTCGGGCAATATCCGACACGAGGTCGGCTTGCCCTTCTGCCCGGCCTATTGATCGCAATGATTACGCACTCCGTGTTCAATCACTTCTTCTTCACGCCCATCATCAATACGGTCCTCGTATTCGGCATCCTGCCGCTGCTTTTCGCCGCGATTTTCGATCGCAGTGACCGCTCCGTCTCCGAGTGGCTGGGTGCCGGATTCGATACTGATACCGAACTGCTGGCTCTTATCAACTCCGGCGAGCTTTCGGCATCGAAGGTGGGTATCTATCTGCAATCCCTCAGGGAGAAGTTCGAGGGCCCCATCGTGGCGGATTTGTTGTGTTACCTGCGACTACACACCGAACTGGCAATACGTGCGAAGGGGCTTCTCATGATGCGAGAGTCGGGATTCATAAGTAAGGCGGGTGAAGAGACGCGCGCGAAACTCGAGGAGATGAAGTATCTCGAGAAAAGCATCGGCGCGACGGGGAAGCTCGCCATCAAGCCTTTCCTCAGGGTGAGCCGGAAAGATCTCTGGCAGTTCTACAGGCTTTCAGGCTGAAAATAATCGGTCTCGGGGAAGGCTGGACCCGCTCTTGATCTCTTCTATTCAATAGCTTACGAGAGAACATCCGCCGGTCGCGGTTACTACCTATTCTCAACTGGCCCGCCCGGTCCTATTTTGAGAGTTGTGGGAGGAGCGCCTTCCCGGAGCGGACGTGACCGAGTCAAGCGCAAAGCGCCGCCTCGTCGACATCGACACGAGCGAGCCCGTCTGGGAGCGCTTCTTTACAGTTGCGCCGCTCGTACTCATCGGGACGACCGACGAGGATGGTGCAATCGACATGGCGCCCAAGCACATGGTGACGCCGATGGGCTGGCAGAACTACTTCGGCTTTGTTTGTACGCCCAGCCACAGAACCTGCTCCAACATCGAGCGCAGTGGCGAATTCACGGTCAGCTATCCGAAACCTTCGCAGGTGCTCTATACGAGCCTGGCCGCCTCGCCGCGCATCGAGGGCGCCAAGCCCATACTCAACTATTTTGATACGTTCCCGGCTGAGAAAATCGACGGAGCGTTCATCGAGGATGCCTACCTCTATTTCGAATGCAGGCACTTCAAGACGGTAACCGGCTTCGGGGAGAACTGCCTGATCACGGGCGAGATCGTCGCCGCCCGCGCGGAGTCCTCTTTCATTCGCGCATCGGAGCACGACAGCCAGGACCTTATTCATGAGTCACCCC
Source organism: Woeseiaceae bacterium (assembly GCA_041562415.1). GTDB lineage: Bacteria > Pseudomonadota > Gammaproteobacteria > Steroidobacterales > Woeseiaceae > UBA1847. The sequence goes on along the minus strand of JBFEXY010000040.1, from coordinate 8,575 downwards.
TGTTCGCCTACCTGTCGCCTGGCCGATTTGCCGCTATCGACAAGTCCAACGCGTTTCCGTTTCCGGCGGAAATGAAAAAGTGATGTCGGCATGGCGGCTGCGATTATCGATCAGGTAAAAGTTTTCATCGATAGTCAGCGCGACTCGTTAATCAGCCTGTTGAGAGATCTCGTAGAAGCGGAATCACCGTCCGCACACCCGGAGTGTCATGACAGCGTGCGCCGCATACTGTCCGGCGCGCTGATGGATGTCGGTTACCTGGTGAGAGAACCGGGGATGCGTGGCAGTGCCCGTCACATTTTCGCTCGACCCGCACAGCGTTCCCGCGGTCGTGGCAACCAGCTCCTGGTCGGACACTTCGATACGGTGTGGCCGATAGGAACGATCGATAAGCGGCCGTTTACCGTGAACGGCAATACGATCCGCGGTCCTGGTGTGTTCGATATGAAGGGAGGACTCGCCCAGATCGTTCTGGCATTGCGCACTATCCGCGAGCTGCATCTCGAGCCGCCGCTGACGCCCGTGGTGCTCGTCAACGCGGACGAGGAAATTGGCAGCCGGACATCGTCGCACTACATCCGTATGCTCGCGCGACGTGCCGAGCGAGCGTTCGTCCTCGAACCCGCGATGGGTGCCGAAGGCGATATCAAGACCGAACGCAAGGGGATCGGGCGCTTTACCGTAACCGTGTTTGGGAAAGCGGCCCATGCGGGGCTCGATCCCGAAGGCGGCGCGAGTGCAATACTGGAGCTCTCACACGTCATTCAGGCCCTGTTTGCCCTCAATGATCCCGACAAAGGCATTACCGTCAACGTCGGCACGGTCGATGGCGGCATCCAGCCAAACGTTATTGCTCCGCACAGCACCGCAGTCGTCGACGTGCGCGTGCCCACGCTCGAGTCCGGCGGGGCGATCGAGAGGACCATTCACGGTATCAAACCCGTTACACCGGGGGTCCGGCTCCACATCGAGGGCCGCATCGGCAGGCCGTCGATGGAAGCTACGCCGCGCAATACGGCATTGTGGCAACAGGCGAAAGCGCTCGGCAACGAAATGGGCCTCGACCTGCGTTCCGCGCGGGCCGGAGGGGGATCTGACGGCAACACCACGAGTCAGTACACGGCCACGATCGACGGCCTCGGGCCGGTCGGCGACGGCGCCCATGCCGATCACGAGCACCTGCACATCGACAAGACACTCGAACGCGCAGCGCTGCTGACGCTCCTGCTGCTCTCGCAGCCCGTTACGAAAGCGGGGCCAGGGCAATGAGCCAGCGCTTACTCGGATCGCTCGCCAGGATCGCGGACTTCGATACGAACCCGTTCGAGGTGCAGGCTCTTCCGCGGAGCGACTGGGATACCGGTGACTTCGTCCAGGGCGAAGTCGTGGGTGAGTCGACGCGGCTCTACCATATCGAATGCACGACGGGCGAGATGATCCCCGTCAACCAGGGAGACCAGGTCATCGGTGCGTTCGGACATCGCGCCGCAACGCTCGAAGGCGTCGGCAGCTGGATGGAGATCGACGGCGGCGAAATGAATGCAATGACGAGCGCGGGACTTTTCGGGCGCTTTACCTCTGTATCCAGATTGCTGCCGCGGCCGATGAGCCTGACGTACGCGGGCCACGTAATTCGGTCCGGCCGGAAGGTCCGCATGTGTGACTTCGCGATCTCGGCACCGCCGCGTGAACTGAAGCTGCCCACCATCCTGATGGTCGGCACATCAATGTCTGCGGGCAAGACGATGACCGGCAAGTTTGCCTGCCAGATACTGTCCGACCTCGGCTACCGGGTCATCGGCACCAAATTGACCGGAGCCGGCCGCTACCGGGACATCCTGAGCTTCAGGGATCACGGCGCGGCCGAGATCTACGACTTCGTGGACGCGGGCCTGCCCTCTACAGTCGTCCCGGAAGGCGAGTTTCGAACCGCGATTCGGCCGCTACTCAGCCACATCGCGAGCCGCGATGCGGACTTCATGGTCGTGGAAGCCGGGGCTTCACCGTTGGAGCCTTATAACGGTGCTGCAGCAATCGATGAACTCGGCGCCAACGTCTGCTGCCGCATCCTTTGTGCCACCGACCCTTATGCGGTGGTCGGAGTGCAGCAGGCCTATGGGCTGAGGCCCGACCTGGTTGCGGGGCCCGCCACCAACACGACGGCGGCCCTCGATCTCGTCGAAAAACTGACCGGGCTGCCCGGCATCAACATTATCGATCCTGATGAATTGCCCGTGTTCCGGGACTTTCTCGTCCACATCCTGCAGATCGGCGACGCCGCTACACAGGCACCGCGCTCCGCCTGAAGACACCCTATTCCGGATCTCTCCAGTCGATCTCGATCATGATCTCGTTACGACGCAGAAACCAGGGAGTAAACGGCGCGTTGTAGCGAGCGAAAACGGGTGTTCCGATGGTTATGATCCGGTCCGTCGCGAGGGCATCGAGGAAAAGTTTTTCGTGCTCCTTGTATCGTTCCTCGCTCCAGCTTCCGGAGTAGCGATGCACGGCCATGATTCTTGCGGGGCGCTGAACCAGGCGAACGTCAGGGTTATTGGGCTTCGGCAGCGTCTCCATCGTGTATTTCCGTTCCATGACGAAGGCATAGGTGAACGACTCGTCTCCGCCGGTCGACTGCGAGGTCACCGGCGCCGTCATGTTCATGCGTACTCCTTCCCTGGACTCCACCGGCGCTGTCATCTTCATCTTCTGCTGCGGTTCGTTTTCACCGAATATGTACCCGGCGAGAACACCGAAGGCGCTGTTGCCGGCGCGCTTGAAGTCGGCGTCCACGTCCACCTCGGCAACGATGTACGGCTGATACCTGCGTATCTCGTAGTGCCTGGTCTCCAGCAGAGTCTCGTAGACGGGTTCTTCTATGGCCATTGCGCGGTGTCCCGACAGCGTGAGCAGTATTAATAAGAGCCAAAACCGCTTTGTCATTGGAGCATACCTCGTGTCAGTGCCGCATCAATACGTGATCGCGGAGCCATCCCATGCGAAGAAGCCACCCGTGTCCGCCGGCGTCAGACGATCAATGACAGACAACATGTACTGCACTGATCTGGATGGAGTAAACAGCTGTCCTTCGGGGACGCGGCGCTGAAAAGGCGCCGATAGCTGCGTGTCGACGGTTCCGGGATGCAGGCCGACGACAAGGGATTCCGGGAATCGCCGTGCATGCTCTATCGAGAGCGTTTTGAGAATCATATTCAGAGCCGCTTTCGAGGAACGATACGAAACCCAGCCGCCAAGTCGATTGTCGCCGATGCTTCCCACTCGCGCCGAGAGTGCTGCGAAAACCGAACGTGTGTCGGGACGCATCCGCGGCAGGAACGCCTTCGCAACGAGAGCCGGTCCGATGGCGTTGACCCTGATCGTATTCATCATCGCTACCGGATCGATATCACGTAATGACTTCTCGGGCTGGATCGCGGCATCGCGATGCAGTATTCCGGAAGCGACGACGACCAGGTCCAGGCTCCCCGTTGCCGTAACTGCTTCGGCGGCGGCATTGACGGAGTCTTCATCGCAGATGTCTATGCGACCGCTGACGACTTTGCCGGAAGGATGACGAACGGGATTTCGCGATAGTGCGTGGACGCGAGCAACCCGCTCATCATCGACAAGCTGGCGCACGAACTCCGAGCCGATACCGCCGGAAGCGCCGATAACGACGACATTTAGAGTTTCCGGAAAAGAATTCAGCGCAGACATAAGAAGATGGCGGCACGTCCCTGTGCCACCACGCTACCGTTTAAACCATCGGGACAAGACAATAGCAATTGCAAGCCGCAATTGGGTTTCAAGAGTGTGTTGATTTGTTTCAGGTCGTATCTTTTCGCGTGCAGCGCTGCAGAAAGGCCTCCGCGGCGGCGAAAATCCTTTCCCTGCGGTCGCGATCCAGCCGGTCCAGCGCCTTCGGCATCAGGGCCAGGCGGGGATTCGATGCGAAGAAGTCCCGGTGCCTGTCGATGAAATGCCAGTACAGTCCATCGACGGTATCGCACCAGTCGCCCTTCCCGTAGTCGCTCATCTTGAGGATGTAATTGGAGCCACAGATGTAGGGCTTGGTGGCAAACAGTCCGCCATCGCTGAATATCCCCATGCCGTAAACGTTCGGTCCCATTACCCACTCCGACGAATCGACGTACATCTCCATGAACCAGCGCCAGGCACTCGACGGGTGTATTTCGCACAAAGTCATCAGATTGCCGATGACCATCAGGCGCTGTATGTGATGCGCCCAGCCTAGGCGCAGCGACGCCTTGATCGCATCGTCGAGCGGCTCGATCCCGGTCGTCCCCCGGTACCAGTCGTCCGTCAGCTCCCGTTCGTGCCCCCAGAAATTGCGTGATTCCTGCTCGTCGCCATAGACACGGTAAACACCACGGACAAATTCACGCCAGCCGATGACCTGCCGGATGAATCCCTCGATGCTCTCGATCGACAGATCCTGGCTCGTGTAGCGCTCGAGTACCGCGTCGACCACCTCCCGTGGCGTCAGCAGCCCGATATTCAGGGTCGGGCTCAACGCGCTGTGAAATACGGTTGCCGAACGCTTGCTCATGGCATCTTCGTACGGCCCGAACTGTGCCAGCCGTTCGTCCAGGAAGCTTTGCAGCCACTCCCTTGCCTGCCCCCGGGTTGCCGGCCACCAGAACTCGGCCGCCCTGCCGGGATGATCGGCAAAGTGCCGTTCGACGATGCCGATAGCGTCTTCGACGTGACGGCTATGGGGCGCCGGTGCAATATCCGGCGGCTGTACGTCTTTCGGCAGCTTCCTCCGATTCGACTCGTCGAAGCTCCATTTCCCGCCTTCCGGCTTTCCATCCGCATCGATGAGAATCCCCGATCGCCGTCTCTGCAACTTGTAGTAATCCGCCATGAGGAGGCGCGACCGGTCACCTGCGAACTCCCGAAACTCGTCGCGCGTTCCGTAGAACATCGGCGATGGCAGCTCGACGCGATCGAGGGACCGTTGCTCACAGAAGCCGATGAGGCGGCTTTCCATGGGCTTGTCTTCGACTTCGAAATGCAGCAACTCCCTGCAATCGAGTTCGGTCACGACACGATCGAGCTTGTCCTCGTAGCTCGAATCATCGTCCGTATCCAGAAAGCAATACCGGACATCGAAACCCGCGGTGCGTAACTCGTCTGCGTAGCTGCGCATCGCCGCGAGAAACAAAACGATCTTCTGCTGGTGATGCTTCACATAGGTGCAGAGGCCGACGTCCTCGGCCATGAAGACCACGGCATCCCTGCAGTCCTGCAAATGCTCCGGCGGGAACAGCTGGTTTCCCAGCACAACAAGGAGTCTGCGCTCACCCATGGAGGCGTCAGTCAGCGAGATAGCTCAGGTTTTCGGACGAAAACTCCGCTGGTTTACGCTTGATCAGCGCGGCCACCTCATCCGGCTCCGCCGTATTGCCGTCGGCGAGCATCGTAAGCTGATCACGCGTCACCGGGAAGAAAGGGAGCCAGTCCAAGAGCGTTGCGCCGAGCTTCATGAAGCCGATAGGCATAGGCAGGATGAGCTTCTTTTTGCCGACCGCAGCGGCGATGCGGCGCAGCATCTCCGGCCACGATAAAACCTCCGGGCCGCCGAGCACGTAACACTCACCGATCGTGGAGTCGTCTGCGAGAGCATTGACGAAGGCATCAGCTACGTCGCGCACGTGCACCGGTGACATGAGTACCTCGCCACCTGCCGGACTGAGGCCGGTATGGAACCCCACGGCGGGCAGGGGCATGCGAACCATCTCCTGGTAAAGCTGCGTGGCAAATTCCATCGTGCCGCGCGGATCACCGAAGATTACCGAGGGCCGGAAGATCGTATAGTCGAGGCCACTCTCGCGGATCATCGCCTCGGCGCGGAGCTTGGTCGTCTGGTAGCGCGTTTCAGCACTGTCGATGCCGTTGGCACTCATCAACAGGAAGCGCCGGATGCCGGCACGCTTTGCCGCCTCCGCCACGGTCTCGGCGCCACGGTATTGCAGGGCCTCGAAAGTAATGCCCTCGCGCGGAAACTCGCGCAGGATGCCGACGTTGTATATGACCGCGTCGCAGCCTGCCAGGACCGCGTCGATGGCGGCAGGCGAATCGAGATCGCCCGTCGTTAACTCGCACTCGTTTGCACGATGAAGCTTTCCCTCGCTGCCAGACCGCACCAGCACGTGTGGCTCGTGGCCGGCATCGAGTAATGCATCGATGAGATAGCTCCCGACGAACCCGGTGCCACCAATGACTGCTGTTTTCACGATTGAATTCCGGATTATTGATAGTGGGCGGATGTTCGCACGGCTTGCGTTCCTTGTTTGTCACAAAATGTAAGTCTTTCGCGCGCCACTTGAATTATGGCAGATGTTTGCGAATCTGCTGCGGGTCTCGGCTTTTCCGGATAGGACCCTGCGCCATTCACGCATAGAATCAGGCTGTACGCACTTGGCGGAGCAGGCATGGCCGCAAGGTCGCAGTTACTGCTACTTCTGGCCACCATGCTGGTGGCCTGCGTATCTGAATCCGAACCGCTCGAATATCCGACGCTTGTCGGCCGCTTCGCGGACGAAGGTGAGCCGCTGCCGCTCATTGCCGAAGAAGCTTATCTCAGTAGCACCGATTTTTATGTACGTTTCCGCCAGGGAGGGAATACCCGTTACGGTGGCGGCAACTGGGCACGTCGAATACCGATACTCGAGCTGAGCCAAGGTGGCCAGTACAACGGGCCCTACGTGCTGCCCCTGCAATACGAGCAGGACGAGCCCTGGGACGATCTGCCCGAGGATCGGGTGTCAGCGAGGCTCCTCGGCGTCGCGGACTGGCACGCCATGCGCGCCCGCCTTTTCGACGCCATGCTGCCGCGTGGCGAGAAATCCGGCATCGTGCTGCACTTCAACGTCGACGATTACTTTCTTTATTACGACGACAACGGCGAATTCCACGCCACCGTCATCGATGCCAAACCGGGCGACTACACGGTCGCAAGACAGGTGGCGATGTCGGAACTCGTCGAAATGGGCCTGCCGTTACTGGAGGCGTTTCTCGAGGAGCGGGGTATCGAAGACCGCCGGATCGCGTTCAACACCGGCGATGCAGGCTACTACTCCCTGCCGTTCCTGTACGTAAACCGGGATCTGCCCATCGCCGTCTTCGTGCGGATGCCCGGTCCCGGCAGGCGCTTCTCGGCCGGCCCGGCTTCAGCACCCTACGTACAGACAGCGGGACACGTCGCGGGTAGCCACACGGCCGGCATCGTCTTCCGCCCCGTATCGTCGTTGTACCGCCTTCTGTTCGTTACCAGCGATACGGTGGCCGAGACCATCGCGCCGGCCTCGCTGAACGAGCTTTCGAGCGGGCCTGTACCTCCGGTTTCATCGCTGCCTGGCATGAACCTCGAGGAATGGGAAGCAACACTCGATGACCTGACTGGGCGGCAGGCATCCAGGGGTACCATGCGCTTTCTCGTCGACGGCCAGGAGTTTTTCACGCGGTTCATCGACGCTGTTACCCGCGCGAAATCGTCGATATCCCTGCGAACCTACATCTTCGACAATGACGACTACGCGGTACGTATCGGGGAACTGCTGAAACGGCGTTCCAATGAAGGGATCGACGTCAGGGTCCTGCTGGACGGGCTCGGCACGATCGTCTCCACCATCGAGAAGCAGCCGACGCTTCCGGAAGATCATCGCGGGCCGTCTTCAGTCCGTCGATTTCTCGAACGCGATTCACAAATAGACGTGCGTCAGACCGTCAATCCCTGGCTGACCGGAGACCACGTCAAGACGGCGGTCATCGACGGGAAACTGGCATTTACCGGAGGCATGAATATCGCGAGGGAATACCGTTACGACTGGCATGACCTCATGACGGAACTACGCGGTCCCATCGTCGACGTCCTGCAGTACGAGTTTGAAAAGGCCTGGGCCCACGCAGGCCTGTTCGGCGACCTTGGTTACGCGGCGGTTCGCCTGGGTCCGGAACCCGATAGCGCCGATGACGTCGGCTATCCCATCCGGCCGCTTTTTACCCGCGCGGACGACCACGAGATATTCCGGGCGCAACGAGAGGCGATACGCAACGCGCAGAATTACGTTTACGTCGAGAACGCGTACTTCACCGACGACGCGATGCTCTACGAGCTTGCCCGTGCCCGCCGCCGCGGCGTAGACGTACGCGTCATCATGCCGCTGGTAACCGATCGCGGCCCCATCACACGAAACAATGCGCTGGCGGCCAACGCGATGCTCGAACACGGCATTCGCGTATACATCTATCCCGGAATGTCCCACATCAAAGCGGCGGTCTTCGACGGCTGGGTCTGCATTGGCTCAGCCAACTGGGACCGCTGGAGCTTCCGTATAAATAAGGAGTTGAATATCGCGACGTCTCACCCCGAGGCCGTCGCGGAACTCGAACGGCGGGTATTCGAGGCCGATTTCTCGAATTCGATCGAGCTCACCGAGCCGTTCCCCGTGCGCTGGACCGACCACCTCATCGAGACTATCGGCGATTACCTGTTCTGACAGCTGCCGCTACCATGAGTAACCAATCGAGGTAGTGAGCGTGTAGTCGG
>JBFEXY010000039.1:0-13156 GCA_041562415.1 Woeseiaceae bacterium | reverse complement strand
CGATCGCGCCCGGCAGGCTGATCACGAGGCCGAAGAGCGCGGCCGTGCCCACTGCACGGTGGATCGGCTCGTTGAACAGCGTCAGCGTCATAACGGAAAAGGTCCCGCCGCCGATGCCCATCATGCTGGAGAAGCAGCCGATAGCCGTTGGAATCGGAATCATCCAGGACGCGCGAGGTACGCTTTCAGTCAGATTGCGGCTGGTCGGCAGGAACACCATCTTGGCCGCGACGAGCAGGGCCAGAGTGGCAAACACGCCGGCCAGGACGCGGCTGTGGACCTGTGCGGCGATCCACGCGCCGAGCAGCGCACCAAGCAGCACGAAGACGGCCCAGCGTCTCACGATCTCGATGTTTACCGCTCCACGCCGGTGATGCGCCCTTGCGGAGGAGATCGAGGTCGGGATTATCGTGGCGAGCGACGTGCCGACCGCCACGTGCATGCGGATCGCCGCATCCACGCCGAGCAGCCCCAGCACCGCCTCGAGTACCGGCACGATGACGATGCCGCCACCGATGCCGAACAGGCCCGCGAGCACCCCCGCGACACAGCCCGTGGCGAGCATGGCGGCCGCGAGCAGGATCCAGTCTTCCATGGCGATGCGAGACGGTCAGAGACCCAGTCTGGCGGCGTGGTGCCGCAGATGCTCTTCTATAAAGGTGGAAATGAAGTAATAGCCGTGGTCGTAACCATCGTGGTAGCGCATCTCGAGACCGAGGCCGCTTTCCGCGCAGGCTTTCTCGAGTAATTCGGGGTGCAGCTGCTCGGCGAGGAACGGATCGTCATTGCCCTGGTCGACGAGGATCTTCCCCCAGTGTCCCGGGTTGCTTACACGCCGCGCTACCTCACAGGCATCGTAGTCATTCCAGGTGACCGTGTCGCTGCCGAGGTAATGGCCCAGCGCCTTGCGGCCCCAGGGTGAGTTCAGGGTCGTCGAGATCGGTGCGAACGCCGACAGCGACCGGAACATGTCCGGGTTGCGCAGCCCCACCGTCAGCACACCATGGCCGCCCATCGAATGCCCCATCAGGCCATGCCGGTCCGCGTCGCCCGGGAAGTTGTCGAAAACCGCCGCCTGGAGTTCCTGCGTCACGTAGTCGTACATATTGTAATGGCGGGACCATGGCTCCTCGGTTGCGTTGAGGTAGAAGCCTGCGCCGAGGCCGAAATCGTATTCGCCGTCGGGATCGTCCGGCACGCCCTCGCCGCGCGGGCTCGTGTCCGGCGATACCAGCATGATGCCGAGTTCAGTCGCGACACGCTGCGCGCCGCTCTTCACCATGAAATTTTCTTCCGTGCAGGTCAGCCCGGACAGAAACGTGACGACTGGTACCTTGCGGTCGGCCGCCTGCGGCGGCACGAACACGGCGAACCGCATGTCGCAGTGATTGGCGTTGGACTCGTGTTTATAGAATCCGATGCGGCCGTCGAAGCACTTGGTCTCGCTGAGCGTCTCGATAGTCATGGAGACGCATTATTGGTTCAGAGCTTCTGGAATACCAGCGTCGCGTTGGTGCCGCCGAAGCCGAAGCTGTTCGACATCGCCGTGCGGATGCCCGCATCGTAGATCGTCTCGGTCACGGGCGGCATATCGGCGAGCGCCGGGTCGAGATCGAACACGTTGATCGACGGCGCGATAAAGTCGTGCTGCAGCATCAGCAGGCAGTGAATGGCCTCCTGTGCGCTCGTCGCACCAAGCGAATGTCCGCACATCGACTTTGATGAACCGTATTTCGGCATCTTCTCGCCGAACAGTTTGTTGATGTTCTGCACTTCGACAATGTCGCCGGCCGGCGTGCTCGTGCCGTGCGTATTGACGTAGTCGATGTCGCCATCGACCGTAGCTTTGGCGATCTCCATGCAACGGTACGCGCCCTCGCCCGAGGGTGCGACCATGTCGTGACCGTCGGAGGTCGCCCCGTAGCCCACGATCTCGGCATAGATTTTCGCGCCCCGCGCTTTCGCGTGCTCGAGCTCCTCGATGACGAGCATGCCGGACCCGGAGGCGCTGACGAAGCCGTCACGATTGGCGTCATAAGGCCGCGACGCGGTCGCGGGCTCGTCGTTGTATTTCGTGGACAGCGCACCCATCGCATCGAACATGCTCGAGAGGTTCCAGTGCTCTTCCTCACCGCCGCCAGCGAATACGAGGTCCTGCTTGCCGAGCTGGATTTGCTCGACGGCAGAGCCGATGCAGTGTGCGCTGGTCGCACACGCCGAGGTAATCGAGTAATTGACGCCCTTGATCCTGAACGGCGTGGCGAGGCAGGCCGAAACGGAACTCGACATCGTGCGCGGCACCATGTACGGCCCGATGCGCTTCACGCCGCGGCTCCTGAGGGTGTCCGCGCTCGTGATGATGTTCTCGCTCGATGCGCCGCCCGACGAGGCGATCAGGCCGGTGCGCGGATTGGAGACATCGCTTTCCTCGAGCCCGGCGTCATCGATTGCCCACTTCATGGCGATGTAAGCGTATGCGGCCGCGTCGCCCATGAATCGCAGCACCTTGCGATCGATGTGTTCCTTGATATCGATGTTGACGCTGCCGGAAACGAGACTTCGCAGGCCCATCTCCTCGAATTTCTCGTTATAGACGATGCCCGACCGACCGTTCTTCAGGGAATCGGTGATCTCATCCGCCGAATTACCAAGACACGACACCGCACCGATGCCGGTCACAACGACTCGCCTCATGAGCAGTCCTTTTTCTTAGAAGTTATCGGTTGACTGAAACAGGCCGACGCGCAGGTCCTCTGCCGTATATATCTCGCGACCATCCACCGAAAGGCTACCATCCGCGATCGCCATCGTCAGCTTTCGCGATATAACCCGCTTGATGTCGAGCTGGTAGGTCACGAGTTTTGCTTTCTGCAGCACCTGGCCCGTGAATTTCACTTTGCCGACGCCGAGCGCGCGGCCGCGGCCGCCGTGACCCGCCCAGACCAGGTGGAAGCCTACGAGCTGCCACAGAGCGTCGAGGCCCAGGCAGCCGGGCATGACCGGGTCACCTTCGAAGTGGCAATCGAAAAACCAGAGGTCGGGGCGAATGTCGAGTTCCGCCCGCAGCTCGCCTTTGCCGTATGCGCCACCCTCCGCTGAAATGTGCGTGATGCGGTCGAGCATCAGCATGGGTGGCAACGGCAGGCGGCCGTTTTCGGGTCCGAAAAGCTCCCCGTGACCGCTCTTTATCAGGTCCTCGTAGTCGTAGGAACTCTTTCGATCCGCTATCGACGGTGCAATATCTGTCATAGGTCTGGCCATATGCCCTCCGGCGCAATTCAAAGGGCTCACGCCGATTAGCCCCTAATTTTAAGATTTCAGACGGCGCAAGACTTTCGATTTTGCGCCATTTTTCTGTCAGGTCTTATCGTAATCGAGCAGGATGGATTCGCTCACCGGGCGGGATTGGCAGGCCAGCACGTAGCCCGCCTCCACTTCCCAGGGCTCGAGCCCGTAATTCGTGGCCATGGTGACCTCCCCCTCCCGGACGTGGCAGCGGCACGTCGCGCAGACACCGCCCTTGCAGGAATACGGCAGATCGATGCCGTTGTCGGCCGCCGCATCCACGATATTGTTGTCGTCGCGGCGCATCCCGAAGGACTTCTTGTGACCGTCCATGATGATGGTCACGGTCGCATGTTCGGCCGCTTCTTCCGCCGGGGCGGGACGCGCTTTCTCCACCTCGCGCGGCAGGCCGAAGCGTTCGCTGTGAACATGATCGCCATCCATGCCCAGCTCGACGAGCGTCTCCGTTACGTTCTGAATCATCGTGTCCGGTCCGCACACGAAAGCCTCCGCAGGCTCGAGTCCCGTGCAGAAGTGCTCGTAGAGCTCGCGAACTTTTTCGCCGTCGAGCCGCCCGGCAGCAATCGGAAATTCCTGGTCCTCCTGGCTGAAGACGAAGTGCAGCTGCAGGCGCTCGGGGTAACGGTTCTTGAGCGCATACAGATCCTCGATAAACATCGTCGTCGCCTGCTTGCGATTGCCATAGAACAGCACGAAGCGGCTGTACGGCTCGGTCTCGAGTACCGACTTCATCATGGAAAGTATTGGCGTAATGCCGCTGCCGGCGGCGAACCCGAGGTAGTCCCGCGCGTTACCCTTTTCGGGCTCGATGTGAAAATGGCCGGCCGGGGGCATGGCGTCGAGCGTATCGCCAACGGACAGCTGACTGGCGGCATACTCCGAAAAGGCGCCACCAGGCTGGACGCGAATACCGATTTCAAGTGGGCGTTCGTCGACCCCGGAGCAGATACTGTAGGTCCTGCGCAGTTTCCTGCCGTCGATCGTGATTTCGAAAGGCAGGTGCTGGCCCGCCAGGAACTCGTAATCGCTCTCGTACCCGGCGGGCACGGCGAGCGCGATACGCACCGAGTCGCTGGTCTCGTTCTCGATACGTTCGATGGTGAGCGGGTGAAACTGTTTCATTCAGATGCACTTGAAGTATTCGAAGGGTTCGAGGCACTCGCTGCAGCGATACGATGCCTTGCAGGCCGTCGAGCCGAACTCGCTGACCAGTTCCGTCGATGTCGTTCCGCAGCGCGGGCAGGCCACCCGGCGTACGCCGTGCAGCAGCGCGCGCTTGCTCCCGCCCTTCTCGGGCGGCGCGATTCCGTAGTGGCGTAACTTGTCGCGACCATCGTCCGAGATCCAGTCGGTCGTCCACGGCGGCGACAGCACGCGCTTTATCTCGACATCTTCGACACCGTGGTCGTGCAGGGCGTCCAGCACGCTCTTCTCGATCACCTCGGTGGCCGGACATCCCGAATAGGTCGGCGACAACGCAACGGTGACCCGTTCCCCGATTTCCACGTCGCGGACGATGCCGAGATCGGTGATCGACAACACGGGGATCTCCGGGTCCGCTACCTGGCCGAGCCAGCGCAGAATCTCGTCCCGACTGAATGCCGCCGCTACCAACTTGCACCCGGGTGCGAGCGCTGCAGGTACTGAATCTCGGCAATCATGTAGCCGAGGTGCTCGGTATGGCGCCCTGCCTTGCCGCCGGACGCCATCCAGCCGTCCTGCGGTTTTGCCAGTGTGGCGTTTATGAGTATTGCGTCGATATCGGCCAGCCACCGCTCCCGCAGTTGCTCGAGGTTCGGTCCGCCATAGGCTTTCTCGACAATCGTGTCGACCTCGTCCGCCTCGAACATCTCGCCTGTAAATCGCCACAGCTCGTTGACCGACGCCTGCACGCGACGATGGCTCTCATCAGTGCCGTCGCCGAGCCGTACGAGCCATTGCGTGTTATGGCGCAGGTGATAGCGGATTTCTTTTTCGGCGCGCGCAGCGATTTCGGCGACACGCGCGTCTTCGCAGCGGGTCAGCACCTCGAGCTGGGCGAGATAAAAAGCATCGAACAGGACGAGTCGGGTAATCGAATCGCCGAAGTGGCCGTTCGGCTGCTCGAGCAATAGCAGGTTGCGGAATTCGCTCTCGTCACGGAGAAACGCGAAATCGTCCTCGCCGCGGCCCTGCCCCTCCAGTTCACCGGCATAGGTGTAAAACATCCGCGCCTGCCCGATGTAGTCCAGCGCAAAGTTCGCGTTCGCAAGCTCTTCCTCGAGTTCGGGGTACGCGGCAACGAGCTCTATCATGCGCTGGCCGAGCACCAGCGCGTTGTCGCCGAGGCGGGTCACGTACGCGAGCAGCGCGCGCTTCTTGTTCACAGGTTCTCCACCCCGTCCGGCATGTCGTAGAACGTGGGATGCCGGTAGATCTTGTCCTCCGCGGGTTCGAAGAACGCGGCTGTTTCCGCCGGGTCCGAAGCGACGATCTGGCTGGACCTCACGACCCAAATACTCACGCCCTCACTGCGGCGTGTGTAGGTGTCGCGTGCAGCGTCGAGCGCCATCTGGTCGTCGGCAGCATGGACGCTGCCTGCATGCCGGTGGCTGAGCCCCGACTTGCTGCGGATGAAGACCTCGTACAGCGGCCATTCCTTCTCTGACATTGTTATCCCCTATGCGGCGTTTCTTGCCGCATGTTTTTCCGCATAGGCACGCGCGGCGTCGCGTACCCATGCGCCGTCGTCATGAGCCTTGCGGCGCTTCGCCATGCGCTGCTTGTTGCACGGGCCATTGCCCGCCAGCACGTCGAGAAATTCCTGCCAGTCGATTTCGCCGTGCCTGTAGTGGCCGGTGCTTTCGTCGAATTCGAGTTCGTCGTCCGGTACCTTCAGGCCGAGGAACTCGGCCTGCGGCACCGTGACGTCGATGAACTTCTGGCGCAGCTCGTCGTTCGAGAAGCGCTTGATCTTCCAGGCCATCGACTGTGCGGAGTGTTTGGATTCCGTGTCGCTCGGACCGAACATCATGAGCGACGGCCACCACCATCGATTCAGCGCATCCTGCGCCATTGCCTTCTGCTTGTCCGTGCCGTTACAGAGCGAGACCAGGATGTCGAAACCCTGGCGCTGGTGGAAGCTCTCCTCCTTGCAGATACGGATCATCGCTCGCGAGTACGGTCCGTACGAGCAACGGCACAACGGGATCTGGTTCATGATCGCCGCACCGTCGACGAGCCAGCCGATCGCACCGATGTCGGCCCAGGTGAGCGCCGGGTAGTTGAAGATGCTCGAATACTTCGCCTTGCCGCTCAGGAGGTCCGCCACCATCTGGTTGCGCGACACACCGAGTGTCTCCGCCGCGCTGTACAGATAGAGTCCGTGGCCGGCCTCGTCCTGGATCTTCGCCAGCAAAATAGCCTTACGCTTGAGCGTGGGCGCACGCGTCAGCCAGTTGCCCTCGGGCTGCATGCCGATGATCTCGGAGTGCGCGTGCTGCGATATCTGCCGGATGAGCGTGCGGCGGTAGGACTCCGGCATCCAGTCTTTCGCCTCGATCTTTTCTTCGGCATCGATGCGAGCCTGGAAAGCCTCGAGCTGCTCGGGCGTCTCCGTATCCTGGCGGGCTCCCGCCCCCTTGTCTTTCTGATCTAGGCCTTGTGTGTACACAATTGCTCCCTAAAGAGACCGTAGGCGCGGTCCTGGGACCGCGACCGGAGTTTGTCCGGGGTCGCGCTTCGAGACGCACTCAAGCAATGAAGCGCTCCTGCGACGCGCCGCTAATCTGTCACGGTTTCCAGCAACTTTCAACAAAGTTTGTATCATTTTAGTCGATGAGCGCTGCCAGCCGAAACACTCACAACAGGGGCTCGCCGCGGCTCGCCGAGCGTCCGCGAAACATGGCGATCACCTCGTCGCGCTGGTTGCGGACCTCGACCGTGTAAAAGCCACGCTTCCTGCCCCGGTAATCCTCGCGTGCAAGCGCTCGAAGCTCGTCCCCGAGACGCGCCGGCCTGATGAATTCGATGTTGGCGGACGCGGCGAAGGTAACGTTGTCATACGCATTACACGCGAAGGCAAATGCCGTGTCGGCCAGCGTGAACAACAGGCCACCGTGACACACGTCGAAGCCGTTGACCATGTCGTCTCTCACTGTCATCTGCGCCACTGCACTGCCCGCCCGCGGTATCTCGATCGCGATGCCCAGCGCTTTCGACGCGGCATCCCTTGCGACCATCGCGTCGGCACATCGTTGCGCAATCTCGGTGCTATCCATCTCAGGCACTTTTCCTCTTGCTGTCTGGCGCGTCGGGGAGTCCGCCGAAACGCTGCAGGTAATTACCCGCCGGTGGGGGCAACGGGCCATCCGCCGTTTCCATGAACTCACTCAGGTAGTCGTCGGCCGCCTGGTGCAATCCCCTGTAAAGGTTTCGGCACAGCTGGTAGGCCGCCGTGCCGTGCCAGCCTGCCGGCAACAGATCCTGCGGCAGTTGCGGGTCACGCAGCAGCACCTTTCGATATTCCTGTATCAGCAGGGTACGGGTTATGAATGCCGCACGCGGGTCGACCTTTCGTGCCCTCTTCAATGCTGCAAAAAGTGGCCGGAACATCGTGACGAAATACTCGTAACGCGCATCGATATCGTCGAGATTCCAGGCCGACCGGGCCAACGCCCGCATCGACGCATCGCTTTTTTTCGTGCTCGCCGCCATGATAACGACGTCGTCTGCCGCGCCGACCCGTTTCAGCGTCATCTCGAGGTCCGACTCGTCGGGCGACGGATGCGCCAGCACGTTTGCCGACAGCGGTCCGAACCCCAGCCAGCCGCATTCACGGCGCAGGGACTCTTTAACAGGGGCTTCGAGGTTCGATAACAGCAGCAGGCACCATTCGCCGTTCCAGTCCGTAACCGGTTCGCCATAGATGCGATGCGTTGCGACGCGAAATCTCTCCCGCCCCTCCTCGGTAAGACTATAAAAGGATCGTCGGCCCACCTGCGACGACTGCAGCCAGCCGTCCTTTACCAGCCGGAACACCGAGGTACGCACGAGCCGCTCGCCAATGCCGAACTCAGCCATCGCGCTGATCAGGCTGCCGAGCCATACTGTGCCGCCGCGCGGCGCGATCGAATCGCCGAAAACTGTCGTGATGAGCGAGCCCGTGCGCAGCGTCGGCCGGGAGCGAAACTCCTCTACGATCAGCTTGCAGGCTGCGTCTATCGTCATATCGGGCTGCGCTTGCTTTCGGATCGGCCGACCGTACAATCTGATACGGAATAATTCAATTCCCTTTTTCTTCTGTATCCCACTGGACCGGCCCGCGCGGCCATCCCAGGAGTCGTAATGATGAAGCTCGGTAATCTCGCGCAGGATCGCTGGATCGAAGGTGCCGGCACCGGCAAAGCGCTGAGCAGCGCCGTTACGGGCGAACCGGTCGCAAACATCACGAGTGACGGTCTGGACTTTCGCGGCATGCTCGAGCACGCGCGCAACGTCGGTGGCGCGAATCTCAGGAAGATGACGTTTCACGAACGCGGCGACATGCTCAAGGCACTTGCGCAGTACCTGATGGAGCGGAAGAAGGAGTTTTACGCCCTGTCGACGGAGACCGGAGCAACGCGCGCCGATAGCTGGATTGACATCGATGGTGGCATTTCCACGCTGTTCGTATTCTCGAGCAAGGCCCGGCGGGAAATGCCCAACGATCATGTCTATCTCGACGGGCCACCCGAGCAACTCTCGCGAAACGGCACATTCGTCGGGCAACACATCTATACGCCGAAGCTCGGCGCCGCCGTGCATATCAACGCGTTCAACTTCCCGGTGTGGGGCATGCTCGAGAAACTGGCACCGACGCTTGCGGCGGGTGTCCCCGCTATCGTCAAACCCGCGTCGAGCACGGCCTACCTGACCGAACTCGTGGTGAGGCACATTATCGAATCCCGAATACTGCCGCCGGGAAGCCTGCAGCTGGTTTGCGGCGGAGTCGGCGACCTCTTCGACCACCTCAATTGCCAGGACACGATTGCTTTCACGGGTTCCAAGACCACGGCCGAGAAACTGCAGCAGCATCCCCGCGTCGTTAGCGAGTCGGTCGCTTTTACCGCCGAGACCGATTCGCTCAACGCGTCGATACTCGGCCCGGACGCGGTACCGGGCACGCCGGAATTCGACCTGTATATAAAAGAGGTGGTCCGGGAGATGACCAGCAAGGCCGGACAGAAATGCACTGCGATACGACGCATCATCGCCCCCGCCTCAATCGCGGCGGAACTTGTCGACGCACTATCGACGGCTCTCGGACAGGTGCGCGTCGGCAACCCTGCCAACAAGGAGGTCGGGATGGGTGCACTGGCAAGCCTCGGGCAACGCGACGAAGTCCGCGCACGCATCGCCGATCTCGCAACAGAGGCTGAGATCGTCTACGGCGGCCGTGACGACTTCGAGCTCGTGGACGCAGACGCAAGCAAAGGCGCGTTCTTCATGCCGACACTGCTGCACTGCCAGAAGCCCATGCGCTCGTCAGCCGTGCATTCGGTGGAGGCATTCGGCCCCGTGAGCACGGTGCTGCCTTACGACACGCTGGATGAGGCTATCGAACTGGCGCGCATGGGTGAAGGCAGCCTGGCTGCCTCGATCATAACGAATGACGACGATGTCGCGAGAAAACTCGTGCTGGGAACCGCGGCTTACCACGGCCGCATGCTCGTCATGAACCGGCACTGCGCGGACGAATCGACGGGCCACGGTTCGCCATTGCCGCACCTGGTCCACGGCGGGCCCGGCCGCGCCGGTGGTGGCGAGGAGATGGGCGGCGTCCGCGGTATCAAGCACTACATGCAGCGAACGGCCATCCAGGGCTCGCCGGAGACCCTGACGGCCATCGGACATCGATGGCTGCGCGGCGCTGAAGAAAAAGACCCCGGCGTGCATCCGTTCCGCAAGACCTTCGAACAACTGCAACTCGGCGATACGTTTTCAAGCGAATTGCGCGAGGTATCCCTGGACGACATCAACCACTTCGCGGAATTCACGGGCGACACGTTTTACGCGCACATGGATGAAGAAGCCGCCGCGAAGAACCCGTTCTTCGAGGGGCGCGTGGCGCACGGCTATCTCATCGTCTCGTTTGCGGCGGGACTGTTCGTCGATCCGGACTTTGGACCGGTGCTGGCGAATTACGGTATCGATGACCTGCGCTTCATTACTCCGCTCAACCATGGCGACTCGATGCGCGTCCGCCTGACCTGCAAGCAGAAGACATTACGCGGCGATAGTGGCTACGGCGAAGTACGCTGGGATACTGAGATCACGAACCAGGACGACGAGATCGTGGCCAGTTACGACGTACTCACGATGGTAGCGACCGACGCGCACTGGGCGTCGGTAGAATAGCGTGCGAGAAATCACGACCCCGGTCAGGCCGTTCCGTATTTCGTCTCGACCTCGATCCCGACTTCCTTGAGGAAGCCGGTCGGCAGTATGCCGCCCGCGCAGACGATGACACCATGGTTCGGCAAGATCACCGGCTCCCCGTCGACATCGATAGCAACAGAGTCCCTTCGTATCTCGCGCACGTTGGAGCTCATCAGTACATTGAGCTGCCCCGCTGCCGCCAGCTGCGCGACCTTCTCCCTGTTCTTGAGCTTTGCGCGCGTGAATGCGGGTGAGCGATAGGAAATCGTTACCGTGGTGCCCGGCTGCTCCGCGATACTGTGGGCGGCCTCTAGCGCGGAGTCGCCGCCGCCAACGACCAGCACGTGCTGGCCGCGATACTGCTCGGGGTCGATCAGCCTGTACACGACCTTCGACGATTTCTCGCCGGGCACGCCGAGCTGCCGCGGTGTGCCGCGGCGACCGATAGTAAGGAGCACGGCACGAGTGACATAGGCATTCCTGGTCGTCCTGACTTCGAATGACATGCCATCCGGCCTGCGAGCAATTCCCGTCACGCGTTCCTTGTAGTTGATGTTCAGCCCCGTCTGGCGCTCGACGCCCTGCCAGTACTCGAGCAATTTTTCCTTGCTCGTCTCGGTGAACTTCATCTGCCCGACGATCGGCAGAATTGCCGGCCGCGTCATCACCAGTTTGCCGCGCGGAAAATGGGCGACAGTGCCGCCGAGTGAATCCTGCTCTACCGTAACGGACCTGAGTTTTGCGTCCATTGCCCCGAGCGATGCGGCGATCCCGGCGGGTCCTGCCCCGACAATGACCAGGTCCAGCTGGTTCGGCTTGCCGAGACCCTTCAGCTTCCTTATCGAATCGAGCGCCTGCCGTCCCTGCTCGACGGCGTTTCGAATCAGTCCCATCCCGCCGAGCTCGCCTGCGATGAAAATCCCTGGGATATTCGTCTCGAAATCCGGCTTCACCACGGGAATATCCACGCCACGCCTCTCGGTGCCGAAGACCAGTTCGATCGCATCTACCGGGCAAGCCGCCTTGCACGCGCCGTGACCGATACAGTTTGACGGCCCTACGAGCCGCGCCTTGCCGCGGATGATCCCGAGCACAGGATGTGCATCCTGCTCGGGACAGGCCGCAACACACGATCTGCAGCCGATGCACTTGGTCGGATCGATCACGGGATGCAGGGATGGCGGTTCGGTCATGCTCGCCGCAATCGCTTCCTCGGCGGCTCGTATGCTGGCCACCTCCTTGCGTCGACGCGACCGCACGTACCAGGCAAAGATCCCGATGACCGGCAACATGTACAGAGCTAGCAGAATTGGACTCATGAATAGTTATAGTGTCGTGCCCCACGGCATCGTAGCAACGATGTCATGATTCGCGGTTGGATTCTTTTCACAGTTTTCGACTTGCCGCTTGCTTCTTCGGAGAAAGCAAATATCGCGCCACGGCCCGACGGACGAATTTCGGCATTTAACTAAACACGCCTTATCGAGAATGACTTTCAAATTCAATTGCTGACGCAACAGGAAAATGCCTTGTTTTTACATGGGAAAAATCAAGCTCACTGTTCGACCACTACGACAGGTAGACGAATAACGAAAAGTGCGAGACAGTTCCGCTCGAGTGTGTCGATCGGATATACGATGACACACGAAAAAAGGTTTGGGTGAATTTGCATTACATTCTTCGCTTGGGCAATAGCGTCGAGTTGTAAGAGCGCTGTCGGCAATCGGCGACAGCCTGCATTTATACCTGCGGTTGGCAGCTGTACGTCCCATGTCTGTCACGGGTAGCGGAACTTTTTCCGAGGCCACTTCGTGAAGACATCTATGGAGCGTGCACGCGCCTGAATAAAGCCGCCGCTTTGCAGCGACTGGCAAAAGAGTCAATTCGTATGAATGCATTCTATTTTGCAAGCATGTTCCTGATGCTGCTTCTCGCAATGTCGTTCGCAATGGCGCCACTGTTACGTCGCGAGAAGAACCCATCGGGCGGCTTCGCGAACATAGCGCTGCTCGCCGTGCTGGCCACTCTGCTACTCGCAATCGGACTGTATGCCGCTATCGGCAGGCCCGACGTTGCCACCAATGCGAATGTGCAGAAAGTAACGGGCGCGCCAGCGCAGAAACCAATTACCAATGGCGGCAAGAAAGCGGCATCGGTCGACGAACTTGTCGCCGGCCTCGAACAACGTCTTCAGGATGATCCTGGAGACGCGAAAGGCTGGCTGCTGCTCGCGAAATCCTACGCTCACGTCGGCCGGCACGAGGATGCTGTAGCCGCATACGACAAGGCCGTGGAACTCGGTCTCTCGGATAACGTCCTGGAGGCGAGCCTCAATTAGTCGACCAGGGACAGGTTAACGGTTTAGGGAGGAACGATTGGAATGACGGAAACCGTCATCAAAAGACCGGCGGTCACACCGCCACGCACCGTGGAACAACAGGACGACGCCAGG
>JBFEXY010000038.1:0-13381 GCA_041562415.1 Woeseiaceae bacterium | reverse complement strand
TTAAATTCAGCCAGCGTGCCGGACTTTATCAGCCGGCTGTCGAAGAAGAACTGTGTCACCGCCAGCACGACAGCCCCATAGACGTCGTGCTGCACCTGTTCGTACGCCTGGTTGCCGCGGCGTACCGGTGGCATGCCCTGGTAGCCGGACAGCGATTCAACGATTTGCTCGTCCGTAACCGAGCGGCCACTGATTCCATACAGCGGCTTCAGTTGCTCGTCACCCGCTTCGGCGGCGATATTCATGATGTAACCGAGGTACCGTTCCATTGTCACGGTGGTACCGAGGCGATTCAGCGCCTGCACGACGAAATAACTGTCCCGCAACCAGCAGAACCGATAGTCCCAGTTGCGCCCGCTGCCAGCCGCCTCCGGTATCGAGGTGGTGAGCGCCGCCACCACGGCACCTGTGTCCTCGAAGGTGCAGAGTTTCAGGGTGATTGCCGCGCGAATGACCGCTTCCTGCCATTCGAACGGGATCGACAGGCCGCGCGACCATGCCTGCCAGTAGTCGCGTGTCGCACGAAAATGCCTGTAAAAGGCGTCCGCGCAGGACTCGGGAATGGTCTCGTTCGGACCCAGAATCAGGTGCAGCGGGCAGTCGAGTACGAATGCATTTTCTTCGATAACGTGCGTCAGCGAGGCGTCTGTGGTCAGCCGGAGCGTCGTGTCGGAACAAAGGTAGCTGATATGGTTGCTGCCGTGCGTCGTGGGGCAGGGCTCTGCGCCGTAGTCACGCGCCGGCCGCAGCCGAATGCGTATCCTCGGCGCTCCCGATTCAGGCCGGATACGCCTGAGCAGCATCGTCGGCGTGAACATGCGGCCGACGTATTCATAGCGGGGTGCGACATCGGTAATTCTTACGGAGCCGCCGTTCTTGTCATACAGCGTCGTCTCGAGGATTGCGGTATTTGTCTGGTAAGCCTGCTCGCTGTGCGAAAAGTCGATCAGTTCGATCTCGAAGAAACCCGGCAGGTCGGTTTCGCTGTCGTCTCGCAACAGGCGGCAAAAGACCGGGTCGGAATCGAATTGCGGCATGCACGCCCAGACCATCGTGGCCCGTTCATCGATGAACGATGCTACCTGGCAGTTGCCGATCAAGCCGATGTTGAGACTGGACAAGAAATTCTCTCCCTGGTGTCCGTTAATGGGAAATGCGGCCTTCGATGGACTCGAGCCAGCGACGCACACTTGCGACGTCCGGCAGAGCATATTCGGCAGCGCTGCCGCGGTTGCCACCGACACGAATCGTGATTCCGCCCATGGCGTTAACCGCAAGGAAACCGTCTTCGTCGGTAACGTCATCCCCTGCAAATACGGCGCGGCGGCCCGAGAATGGTTCTTGCCGCATCATTTCGGTAATGGCGGCACCCTTGTCGTGGTCTATCGGCGCCAATTCCAGCACCATTTTACCGGCAATCAGCCGAAAGTCTTTCTCGATTTCCGGCAGTAGCGTTTGCACAAATGCCTTGCACTGCTTCTCGAGCTGCGGTGCTCGCCGATAGTGCAACGACACGCCGCCACGCTTCTCCTCGAGCAAAAGGTCCGGGTTTTGCTCCACAAAGGTGCGAATTTGTGCGATAAGCGGCGCAGGCAGCGACGTTTGGGTAATGGCCACCGAGTCATCGGGATGTTGTCGCAGCTCAGATCCGTGTGCACCCGCAGCGGCGAACCGAACGGGTGCGAAAATGCGATCGATGTCCGCGATCTGGCGGCCACTGATCAAGGACATCGCACCGCCGAGGCCGGTCGAGATTTTCGCGAGCATAGCGACCAGGGATGGATCTGCACGTACGTCTGCAGGATGATCCTCGATATCGAGAAGCGTTCCGTCGACATCAAGGAACAGCGCCAGGTTCGAGGGGTCGAGGTTGTCGGGCGGTGCCGGCATGGCGTTACTTTACCGCTTGGGTACCGGGTTGTCCCATCGACCTGCCCGTCTCGGAAGCCCCGGCGCGCAGGCGGAAATGATTCCTTCCATTCTCGCGCCGGTCTGTTATAGTCCGCTCCGTCCTGGCGCACATCGGTCTGCGCCATTGCCTCCGCACCGCACTTCTGCGGTCTTCGGAGCTAACCCAGAGTCCTGGCCCGGATCGAGACTTTCGCGGCATCAAGCCGCCATCGTGTCGGGTGGATTCGGAGCAATATATCCAGTGTTATTTAATCAACTTGGCCTCACGGCCGAACTGCTGCGTGCGGTCGAAGAACAGGGCTACAGCCATGCAACCCCGATTCAGCAGCAAGCCATACCCCTTATTCTCGCCGGCAATGACGTTCTCGCAGGTGCCCAGACGGGCACCGGCAAGACAGCCGGTTTCACGTTGCCGCTGCTGCAGCGCCTCCAGCAGGGCAGCGTTAACCGGCGGCGGATTCGAGCCCTGGTGCTGACTCCCACGCGGGAACTGGCGGCGCAGGTGGCGGACAGCGTTCGCACTTACGGCCGGCATTTGCCGTTCCGCACAGCCGCCATTTATGGCGGCGTCAGTATCAACACGCAGATAGCAAACCTGCGCAAGGGCGTGGACGTCGTCGTCGCAACGCCGGGCAGACTGCTCGATCACTTACAACAGGGAACGATAAACCTCGACGCGATCGAGATACTGGTCCTCGACGAAGCGGACCGCATGCTCGATATGGGCTTTATTCGAGACATTCGCAAGATAATGAAAGAGCTGCCAAAACAACGGCAGAATCTCCTGTTCTCTGCAACGTTTTCGGCGGAGATCAGGCGCCTCGCAGCTGACCTCCTGGATAGCCCTATGGAGATCCAGGTCGCCGTAAACGGACGGCCGGCACAGGGCGTCAGCCAGATCGTTTACCCCGTCGATCGCAGCCGCAAGCGGGAACTCCTGTCGCACAAGATTGGTGCGGAAAACTGGCAACAGGTGCTCGTCTTCACGCGGACCAAGCACGGCGCGAACCGCCTGGCTGCGCAGCTCGAGGCCGATGGCCTCAACTCGGCAGCCATCCACGGTAACAAGTCTCAGGCAGCTCGCGTTCGGGCGCTGAACAATTTCAAAGCGGGCAAAGTTAGAGTCCTGGTGGCCACGGACGTCGCCGCACGCGGACTCGACATCGAACACCTGCCGCATGTCGTTAATTTCGAATTGCCTCATGTGGCGGAAGACTACGTGCACCGAATCGGGCGCACCGCGCGCGCCGGTCGCGAAGGTAATGCAGTGTCGCTCGTTTGCGTCGACGAGCATAAATTGCTCGCGGATATCGAGAAACTGCTGCAGAAGAAGATTGCACGGGAGACGGTCCCGGGCTATGCACCGGATCCCCGAATCAAGGCAGAGCCGGTCTCGCGAGGACGCGCACAACGCCCGGCAGGCAAGCGCCGCGCCGGACGGGGACGTGTCGCCGCACGATAATTAATGAGAGTATTGGGGCCGACAAAAAACGGGGCCTGATACTCGAAACACCCATGTTGCGGAGCTGGAACATCGTTGCGGCGTGCCTCGTGCTGGTTGCCTGTGCACCTGCGAAGCCCGTCATTGATGAGCAAATGATGCGGTTCGATGGCGAGATGCCGGCGGACTTCAGCGGCTCGTGGGAACGCGATTACTCCCGTGGCGACGATGTCAACCAAGTGCTGCGGGATATCTATTACTACCTGAGCCGCACCTCCGCAGACCGTGCTTACACAACACGCCCGGGACCGGTGCAGCCGTCGTCCAGGGACATGGAGTCGGTCACCGCGCTCGCGCGCCTTGCTGAACTCATCACGCGGCCGCAGGTGCTGACGATTTCGCAGAACGACCAGGAAATCACGGTCGATCGCAAGGACGACTTTTCACTGCTGTGCGCATTCTATGATGGGGTCGCCAAGGGCACGGAAAGCGACTACGGCACCGAGATCTGCGGCTGGGACGGCGACCAGCTCGTGTCTCATCTGATACTGCCGGATGGATTGCAGGTCACACACCGGTTCACGGTGTCCGCGGACCGGGAGCAGCTGCGCGTCGTCACCACGGTATCGTCGAGTGCTGCTCGGATGCCCGTTACGCTCAGACGTTATTACAAGAAATTCGAACGATTGCCGCCGGATTTCAACTGCATCGAAACGCTAACTATGAAACGTGTCTGCAGCACCGGCGAGATCGAGCTGTGACAGGCAAACCCGGCTTCCTGCAAGTTCTCGTCTTGGCGTGCCTGTTGCAGGCGCAGGCGCTCGGTGAGGTACGCGACGTTACCGCACTCAATGTCTCGATTTCCGTGTTTGATGCGGGCGTGCCGGACGATCGGTCGCTTCACCGCGATCTGCAGATTTTTCCGCGAATCCGCGAAGTCGAAGCAAAATTCCTGCCGTTTGTACTGCGTGAGGCGCTCGTGGGTACGGGTGAATGGGGCGCCGTTCGGGTCGTTACGGAACCGGATTCCGCCGCCGAAGTCGAGATCAGCGGATCGATAATCCGGTCCGACGGGGAAATCCTCGAAATTCGCGTTCGAGCGCTCGACGCGACGGGGCGCGAATGGGTTGATCGGGTCTTCGCAAGCGGCCTGACAAGGGATGGGGGAGAGGGTGGAGCGGTTGACGACTCCGGACAACCCGGGCTTTACGACGAGATTGCAGAAAGCCTGCGGGCCGCCAGGGACCGTCTGGACGACCGCGCGCTCGGGCGGATCGTCGAAACCTCGCTGTTACGCTACGCGACCGAGCTGGCGCCATCCGCCTTCGGTGAATACCTGACCGAAGACGAGGACGGCATATTCTCGATCGAACGTCTCCCAGCGCGAAACGACCCGATGCTAGACCGGATCGAGCGCATACGACTCACCGAGTACGTGATCACCGATAGCGTCGATGCGAAATTCCGTGAACTTCACGAAGAGATCGCGTCCACCTATGCGCTTTGGCGCGAGTACCGGTACAAGTCGCTCGAATACGACCGGCAAAACGCCAGGCGTGCCGAAGAAACCCGATCGGATGCGTCGCGCGGCAGTTACGAGGCGATCAAGGACCTGTACGACAACTACAAATGGGACAGAGTGACGGCGCAGGAGCAGGATCGGCTGGCAATCGCTTTTGACAATGAGGTCAGCCCTGTTGTCGAAGCCATGGAAGCGCGCATCGTCGAGCTCGAAGGCTGGGTCGACGATAAATATGCCGAATGGCGCAAGCTCCTCGAGGAGCTGTTTGAGGTCGAGAGCGAACTGAACCGGGCTATGCTGTAGGAGCGCGCACGAGTGCGCGATCAGATTCGGGTCGCGTTTCGAGACCCGGTCCCGCGTTTTAGCCGATTTCGACGAGCTCGATGTCGAAACTCAATGCCTGGCCCGCGAGCGGGTGATTGGCGTCGACCGTGATGCTCTCTTCGGTCACGGCGGTGACCATGAACTGCGTTACCTGGCCATCAGGGCTGCTGCTTTGCAGGGCCATTCCTTCCTTGGGATCGAGATCGTCGGGTAACACGTTTCGATCGACTTCCTGGACCAGCTGATCGTGGCGCGGACCATAGGCCTCGTCGGCTTCAATTCGAACGCTCTTGCTGTCGCCGACTGCCATTCCTTCGACCGCCTTGTCGAAGCCGGGAATGACCTGGCCGCTGCCAACCTCGAACTCGAGTGGATCCCGGCCCGCTGACGAGTCGAACTGGGTGCCGTCGTCGAGGGTGCCGGTGTAGTGAATCTTTACGGTGTCTCCGGATTTTGCGTGGCTCATTTAAATGCTCCAAATTCTGGTGAATGCATTGCTTCAGGTGAGAGGCGCGGGTCGCGCGGCACCAATAGAAAGGGCCCCGACGGGGCCCTTTCAGGTTCATGCGGGTATACGGATCACAGGGCTACGATATTCGACGCCTGCGGCCCTTTCTGTCCCTGGGTGATCTCGAACTCGACTTTTTGGCCCTCGACGAGCGTCTTGAAGCCGTCACCCTGGATTGCGCTGAAATGCGCAAATACGTCGGGGCCGTTCTCCTGCTCGATAAAGCCGAAGCCCTTGGCTTCGTTGAACCATTTCACGGTGCCTGTTGTGGTAGACATTGTGTTTTCCTAAATTAATCAATAAATATCAGCCCTGTCCAAGGGCCGGTGAAGCTGGAAGTGTTGCTATTACTTATGAAATACCGGACGAGTTACTACGGAAGAAACTTCTGAAGGGACTTCGAAATGGTGTGCATAGTGAAAAGCGCACTTACAGGTATGTGAAATTATAGGCTGTTGAAGCCCTGAGTCAAGGGCATCCACCCCGCTGCGGGACAAGCCCGCGCGGCAAAAATGCCCCTGTTTTTGACGCGTTACCCGCGCTACGGACCCCAGTCGAGCTCGTCCTCTTCAACTTCGAGGCGGACCCGGCTCCAGGCGAGGCTGAGGTCGTCCGGCTCCCCGCTGACGCCCAGCTTGAAGTTGCCGAGATTGAGTTCGTCTCCCGGGCGCAACAGCAGCTGCGCCATGCTTTGCGCTGCCTCGTGGGTTTCCAGCATGCGGGACTGCCAGCGGCCAAATACCTTGGGATTGTCGGCGTAAGCCTCGGTCATGCCCGTTCTAATGAACGGGAACATGACGCAGCAGGAGCTCACCATTTCCGATGCGCTCCCCAGGTTGACCCGCAGAATCTCGGGCAGCCGCAGTACGGCCCAGTTGGCGACGACGTAGCCGGGTACGGCAATGCCGGGTTCGATAGCCTGCATCGATGACACGTAGACCAGCTGCAAAGGCGTCTTGTGGTAGACGGCTTCGCCCGCCCAGAGGTGTGTCCATGAGACGAAGCCCTGGATCTTGGTATCCATCACGAGGCGCGACTCTCGAAGGTTGTCCATGAAGGACTGCCGCACGCGCACGCGGCGTTCCGCGCGGCTTTCACCCTCTATCTCGGGTAATGCGCGGCCAAATCGGTAGCCCCTCTCGGAAAGCCCGGAATTGCAGACGATAATGTCGGGGCTCTTGCCACCCATGTGCTCGATGATGTAGCTGCGCGAGGCCCACAGATCGGAGAGACTGGTTACATCGGCTTGCAGCGCAAACGCATCAACGCCCTTTTCGCGTATGGCGTCGACCAGGTCGAAACCATCCCTGTAGCTGCTGTGGAAGTGCACGCCGACGCAGGCGGCGCCGTTGGCTGCTGCAGCAAGGGCCAGCGCCTGACCGATACCACCGTCCTTTCCGGATCCGGTAATAAGCACTCGTTTGCCAGCAAAGGCGGGGTGATATGCTTCACCAAATTCGAATTTTTTGATATCCGCCGTGAACGCCATGGTGTATGCCTCCGTTAACGCCTCCGAAGCTAAAGGGTACCGCAGAATTTGCGGCACTTGGGGGTGTCTTAGCCGATGGTCTAAAGCGGAGTCATTGTTCGCGCTCGAGAATTGGTTTCGAGGAACTGCACGATGATGGGAAGAAAATTTCGGAAATTCATCGCGCAGATCGTCAACCGTACACTGTTCCTGCAGATGGTCGCTCTGCTCGCATCTCTGTGGCTGGTCTTTGCGGCCGCCATGTTCCTGGTGGAACGCGGCGTCGAAGGCAGTCCGATCCGCTCATATGGCGATGCTTTGTACTGGGGCATTGCAGCATTATCCACTGCGGGGATAGCGGATTCGCCTGCCACGGGCGCCTCGAAGCTGATCGGCGGAGCGTGGATCATTATCGGATCCGTACTTTTTTTCGGCATCATCGTCAGCACGGTAACTGCATATTTCATGCGGCCGGTGCAACGTCCTTCGGATCAGATTATCGAGTCCATCGAGCAAAGCCTCGAAGAGCTCGATCAGCTATCGGTCGAAGAGCTCGATCTGTTGAAGGAAACGGTAGACACCCTGATTGAACACGTCGAGCATATAAAGAGCCGGCGACAATAGAGCCGCCCCCCCGGCGCGCGAGCCAGTACGCGATTCTACGTAGCGCGATGACACCGCAGAGGTGACATCATGTCTGTCAGGCCTTTTCCTCAAGAGGAGGGACGGCATGAGCAACGCCGCGGGGGCCGACAATGGCCTCGACCTCTATGTCATTGCGCAGCAGCAATTCGATCGGGCCTTGTCCTGGATCGACGACCTGAAGTCCGGACTAATCGACTACCTGGTAACGCCGAAGCGTACGGTGCACGTGCGCTTTGCCATCCACATGGACGACAACTCTGTGCAGACCTTTCACGGCTTCCGCGTGCTGCACAACACCGCACGCGGACCCGGGAAAGGCGGCATTCGCTATCACCCCGACGTTACCGAGCACGAAGTCGCTGCGCTGGCGGCGCTGATGACGTGGAAAACGGCGCTGGTCGATGTGCCGTTTGGCGGCGCGAAAGGAGGCGTCGTTTGCAACCCCAAGGAACTAAGCCGCGCGGAGCTGCGCCGTATTACGCGGCGGTTCGTGATCGAGCTCGGCGATGCAATAGGGCCGTATACGGACATCCCGGCCCCGGACGTGTATACGAACGAGCAGACCATGGCCTGGATCTACGACACGTTCGACGTGTTTCACAGGGGACAGAACAATCGCGCTGTCGTAACCGGCAAACCGTTGCAGCTTGGCGGTTCCTTGGGCCGCGATGCTGCGACCGGGCGCGGTTGCCTGAACGCGACCGAGCGTTTCCTCGCGCACGGCATCTGCGAAGGCCTCGACAGCCTCGAAGGGCTTCGCATCGCCATCCAGGGCCTCGGCAACGTGGGTTCGAACACCATGCGGCTATTCTACGAAGCAGGCGCAAAAATCGTCTGTGTATCTGATTCGCAGGGCGGCGTGGCCGACGAGGAAGGTCTGAACCCCGAGGAAGTGATAGCGCACAAGGCCGAAAATGGCACCGTTGTAGGATTACCGGAAACGAAGACGATCACCAACGAGGACCTCTTGACCTGCGACTGCGACATCTTGATACCGGCTGCGCTCGAGTGCCAGATACTGAAAGAAAATGCGGACAAGGTCAGGGCCAAACTCGTCGTCGAAGCAGCGAATGCGCCGGTCAGCCCCGATGCGGACGAAATCCTGCAGAAGAGGGGTGTAGTTGTCCTCCCGGACATCGTCGCCAACGGTGGCGGGGTCGTCGTCAGTTATTTCGAATGGGTCCAGAATCTCGAGAACCAGCAGTGGCCACTAGACGAGGTAGAGACGAAGCTGAAGCAAAAGATGGAGGTAGCGGTCGACGCGATCGTAGCCCGCTGGCAACAGATTCGCGCTAACAGCGACCGCGACGCCGGGGTAGCACCGACGCTTCGTGATGCAGCGCTCGTCGAAGCCATCAGGCGGCTGTCCGAGGTAATACTGCAGCGCGACATATGGATGTAAGGGGACGTGGAACAAAGGGCCTGCCGGTGCCAGGTTCGCCCTGTCACACTGCCCCGAGCTTGCGAAGCGCCACGAACATCATCGCCACCGCCAGAACAATAAACAAGATACTGATTGCCCTGCGCATCGTGTGGGGTGAGACCTTCCCCTGCAGCCGCGGACCGATCTGGCCGCCGATCAGGACGCCCGGAATGTCGTAACACAACAGGTTCCAGGGCACCGCTGTCCAGCCACCACTCTTTATCATCTGCACCACCAGAGTCGTCGACGCGAATACGACCGTGGTAATCACGACCAGCACGGATGTTGCTGCCGCGACGGCGATCGGCAGACCCTTGCGCGTCAACTGCGAAATCGTCACTTCACCGATGCCCACCGATACCATGCCTGTCAGAAATGCCCCGATTCCGGTCAGTACATTGCTGCGCGGCCCCAGCTGCGGCACTTCGTAGCTGTAGGAGTGTCCTTTCGAATCGATGATCGTGCACTGTTCCATCGCGGTTGTCGCGGCCGCGTCGGCGCGCGTCGGCGGCCGGTTGCGCCACATCACGACGGACAGGACTGCAACCAGCACGGCATAGCTCGCGAGCAGTACGCTGTCGTGTACGACACCCGCAGTGAGGGCGCCCGCCACCGCAACCGGCACCGACACCACGATGATCCGTGAAGCCAGGCGATAGTCGATCAGCTTGCGGCGGTAGTAGCCGACGAAGCCGGAGAGAAACCCGAAAGTCTGAGTGATCAGAGCCGTGCCGATAGCCGCGATCGTCGAACCCAGCACGTACTCCGGTCCGAGCAGCGGGAACAGAAGGATGAAAATCGGCGTAAACAAAGCCGCACCGCCGATGCCGCTCAGCATCGCACAGGTCGCGACCAGGATCGAGGCCGGAAACATGAACCAGTAAAGTGTGAAATCCATTCCGTAATGCCGCAGACTTGCTCTAAGCCCCCCCGAATCGCAGCGGCAGAGTATTGTCCAAGTGCGGGCCAACGGCAATGTTTCGGATGCACGAACGCCGCGCTACGGGTTTGCCCCAATAGGCTGACTGGGCGCACGAGGGCAGCATTCAATTGGAACTGGCTACTACTCGATAAGATTGGAATCGTATGAACAAGAAGCTCGTCTTTTCATTCGCCGAAGGCGACGGTAAGAACAAAAAGCTCCTTGGTGGTAAAGGCGCCAACCTGTGTGAGATGACCCAGATCGGCCTGAATGTGCCGCCGGGCTTCGTGATCACGACGGAAGCCTGTCTCGACTATCTCCAGGCGAAAGAAATTCCGGCGGGGTTGATGGCAGAGATCCGGGACGAGATCGCCAGCGTGGAGGCGGCGACGGGAAGGACATTCGGGGCTGCCGGTAATCCGCTGCTGGTCTCGGTCAGGTCGGGCTCCGCGTTATCGATGCCTGGGATGATGGACACCATTTTGAACCTGGGGCTCAATGACGAGACGCTTGCGGGCCTGATCGAGCAAACCGGTGACGAGCGATTTGCCTATGACGCCTATCGCCGCTTCATCCAGCTTTTCGGCAAGGTCGCACTCGGTATCGACGACGAGAAATTCGACGAACACTTCAACGACGTGAAGGAACGCGTGGGTGTCAAAGCGGATGTCGGCCTGGAGGCAGAGCATCTCCGCGAGATCAGCGAGAAGTTCCTGCTCGTGGTTCGGCAGGAATCGGGCGAAGAGTTTCCGCAGGACGTGATGCGCCAGCTGCAGCTCGCCGTCGAAGCCGTGTTCCGGTCCTGGATGGGCAAACGTGCCGTCGATTATCGGCGCGAATTCAACATCACGCCCGACATGGCCAACGGCACCGCCGTCAATGTTTGCACGATGGTGTTCGGGAACATGGGCAACGACTGTGCGACCGGAGTGGGTTTCACGCGGAATCCCGGGACGGGTGAAAACGAGATGTTCGGCGAATACCTGACGAATGCCCAGGGTGAGGATGTTGTCGCGGGTATTCGAACGCCGAAGCCGCTCACGGAGATGGAGAACGAGATGCCGGAGCAGTATGCGCAGCTCGTCGAACTTCGTAACAAGCTCGAAACTCACTATGGAGAAGTGCAGGACTACGAGTTCACGATAGAAAAGGGCACGCTCTATTGTCTGCAAACACGCAACGGCAAGATGAATGCGGCGGCCCGGGTTAAAACCTCGGTCGACATGTTCAATGAGGGCCTGATCAGCAAGGAACAGGCGCTGCTGCGAGTCGAACCGGAGATACTGGAGCAATTGTTGCACCCGACGCTCGATCCGGACAGCAGTGACGAACCCGTTGCATACGGACTGCCGGCGTCCCCGGGTGCTGCGTCCGGCAAATGCGTGTTCGATGCCGATCTTGCCGAAAAGCTGGGCAATACCGGCGAGCAGGTCATACTGGTTCGGGAGGAGACACGGCCCGAGGATATTCACGGCTTCTTCGCCGCCGAGGGAATCCTGACCAGCCGCGGCGGCAAGACATCGCACGCCGCCGTCGTCGCGCGGGGCATGGGCAAGCCCTGCGTCGCCGGAGCGGAAGGGATCAACGTAGATGTTGCGCTGCGACTGGCACAGGTCGGCGGCCACGTAATTCACGAGGGCGATGTCATTACGCTGGACGGCGGCACCGGCGAGGTCTACCTGGGCGCAATACCGACACTGGAGGCGGACTTTTCCGACGACCTGCGCACGCTGCTGGAGTGGGCGGACGAGACCGCCGACCTGAAGGTCATGGCCAACGCGGATACCCCGGATGCGGCGCGAAGGGCGCGCGAGTATGGCGCGATGGGCATCGGTCTTTGCCGTACGGAACGCATGTTCAATGCGAGCGATCGCCTGCCCATCGTCATCGACATGATCCTTGCCAACAATACCGAGGACCGCAAGGCGTCACTGGCACGGCTGCTGCCAATCCAGCGCGCCGATTTCATCGACCTGTTCACCGTCATGTCGCCCGACCCGGTTACCGTGCGTTTGCTCGACCCTCCGATGCATGAATTCCTGCCAACCGAGCAACAGCTGCTGGAGCAGATCAGGACGCTGAGTCTCTATCGAGACGTAGTTCGCGGCCGTGAAACGGCGCTGGCGGCGCTTG
The DNA here is from genome assembly GCA_041562415.1 of Woeseiaceae bacterium. Classification (GTDB taxonomy): domain Bacteria; phylum Pseudomonadota; class Gammaproteobacteria; order Steroidobacterales; family Woeseiaceae; genus UBA1847. The sequence goes on along the minus strand of JBFEXY010000038.1, from coordinate 1,084 downwards.
CTCACCCGTCGCCGTTGCCCGAGCCGTTCGACGAGCTGAACGAAGAAATCGTGATCGATGCGATTAGCACCAAGGAACGCATGCTGAAGAAAGTGCGCGAGCTGCAGGAGACCAACCCGATGCTCGGCCACCGCGGCGTCCGGCTGGGCATTACCTATCCCGAGATTTACGAGATGCAGATCGAGGCAATACTGGAAGCCGCAGCCGAATGCGCCAGGAAAGGTATCAGGGTGCAACCGGAGATCATGGTGCCGCAGGTCATAACATCCGAGGAACTTCTGCACGTGAGGCGGACCGTGGACCGCAGGACGGCCGAACTCAAGAAGGAGTTTGGCGAGGCCGTCGACTTCAAGTTCGGTACGATGATAGAAACGGTGCGCGCCTGCACGCGCGCGAGAAAACTGGCGGCAAGCGCCGAGTTCTTCTCGTTCGGAACCAATGACCTTACCCAGGCCACGTTCTCGTTCTCACGTGAGGACGCAGAAAACAAGTTCCTGCCGATGTACAACGATTCGGAGATCCTGCAGGACAACCCGTTCGAGGTACTCGATGTTCAGGGCGTCGGCCAGCTTATCAACATGGCCGTTTACAACGGCCGACAGGTTCGCAGCGATCTCAAGATCGGGATCTGTGGCGAGCAGGGCGGGCATCCGGAGTCGATCCGGTTCTGTCACCACGTGGGCCTGAACTACGTGTCCTGCTCCGGGCCGCGTGTGCCGATCGCGAGACTCGCGGCGGCGAATGCAAAACTGCGGCAGGAGGAGTACGTCGCCTTCCAGCGCTGAACGAGGAGTACATCGGCGGGAATCGTAATGAACCGTCCTCACCCGGTCGAGCCATGGCATCGCAAGGATGCGACGGCAATCCTGCGTTCGCTCGGTACGTCTCCCGATCAGGGACTTGGCGGGCGTGATGCTCGCGAAAAGCTCGAGGAAATCGGCGCAAACGAGATCGAACGGCAACGCGGACATGGTGTGTTGCGGTTGTTCGCGCATCAGTTTGCCGACGTGATGATCGCGCTGCTGATCGTGGCGGCAATCATTGCCGGGTGGCTGGGCGACGTGATCGATACCGTCGCCATTGT
>JBFEXY010000037.1:0-14229 GCA_041562415.1 Woeseiaceae bacterium | reverse complement strand
GGCGACGTGTCCGGCATCAACGGCGGCGACGTGTCCGGCATCAACGGCGGCGACGTGTCCGGCATCAACGGCGGCGATCTCCGCGGCATCAACGGTGGTGATGTTTACGGCATCAATGGCGGCGATCTCCGCGGCATCAATGGCGGCGATCTTAACGGCATCAATGGCGGCGATCTCCGCGGGATCAACGGTGGCGATGCTCTTGTCCTCGCCGGCCCCGTTGATTCAATCGATCCGATAAACGGCGTGTTCATGGCCATGGGGCAAACAGTTATGGCGTCCCAAGGCATGCTCTCTTCGATGAGCGTGGGTGACTTCGTATCCGTCAATGGCTCGGTTGTTTCGTCCGGTTGGCTCTATGCCGACTCCGTCTCGGTCGCCAGCGACATGTACGTGCCTGGTGCAACGGCGGTATTCGTATCCGGCATACCTTCGGCGATTGATCCGGTGCTTGGCCAGGCGCAGCTCGGTGAACTCACGATTGACTACACAGGAGCTTTGAGCGGTGGCGCAATCCCGGCTGGGATGTCGCTCACCTTTAGCGGAATTCAACCCGCTAATCGTGGTTTGCTGGTATCGGACTCGGTACGCGCTATCGAGTAGCTAGTCCCGATAAGGAGGCACCCCGGCTTCGCTCGTCGGGGAAAATATTACAAAAAGATCTGCCTCTGGGAGTATCAGGTGAAAGGCCACTTCGGTGGCCTTTTCTTTTGCCCAAAAAAAAAGTCGGCGTCCCTGCCGACTTAGTTCTCGTATCAACCTAACAGGAGATGCGAGGGTTGGAGAAGCCACCCCCGAGCGATTAGGGGTGACTCGCGAGCAATGTTAGGTAGCTTCTTGCTGCGATGATGTGAAGTCGCTCACAGAACCACAGGCACAAAATAAAAAGGGCGCCCGAAAGCGCCCCTTATGACAAGTTGAGATGAATTAAGTTAACTAGCCGTCAGACGAATTCGCGTCACGCAATTCCTGCATGTAGTCCTGGAACTTTGTTTGTTCGATGCGCTGCTTGATCGCATCGCGAACACTTTCCAGGGTTGGTGGCTCGTTATCCCGCGAATCCTCCCTGAGGATTACATGCCAGCCGAACTGCGTTTGCACTGGCGCGGTCGTAAAAGCCCCATTTTCGAGCGCAACGACGGCATCAGCAAACGGCTTTACCATCTGATCCGGGGCAAACCACCCCAGATCGCCGCCGTTTGGTCCAGACGGCCCGGTGGAAAACTCTTTGGCCAGGGCCTGGAAATCTGCACCTTCATTCAGCTGGTTGATCAGTGCCTCTGCCTCGCCTTGTGTCTGCACGAGGATATGGCGTGCCTTATATTGCTGGTCCGGAGACTGCGCGAGCTGCACCTCGTATTCGGCGAGAATCTCTGCATCAGTGGCTGGATTCGTTGCCACATAGTCGCGGGCAACCGCCTGGGCGATCGTACCGCGGTACTGAAGCTCGATCTGGGCCTTTACCTGGGGATCCTCGGAAAACTCCTTCGCCTTCGGTTGCGTCGTCAGGAGATAGATGTCAGTGATTTCTCTCTCGACGGTGGCACGCTCGTCGGCTGTCGCCTGCGCTGCGGGCTTCTGAAATCTGCTCTCGAGATAGGCGTCAAACACCGTGCTATCGATATCAACGCCATTGACGGTCGCCACCGTATCGGCGGCGGCGGTCGAAAATCCGCTCGCTGCAAGTGAGGCAACAGCGATAAGTGTTCCAAACCGGCTGGAACGTGAATTGAACATCATGATGATTCCTTTAATTACCTTGACTTGATTAGCCTGGTTGGGTGTCGGCGCTGTCCAGAGGCCTGTCGGCTGAGGTACAAGAGTGAGCGCCCGCCCCAAGCAGGGCACATCATAGACTATCTGGAGGCAAGTTTGGCCGAAATTATTGCTCGTCCGGTGAATACGCATTGATCTTCAGGGCGTGAATATCGGTCTGCATTAGCGACCCTAACGCCGCGTAAACCAGCCTGTGGCGCTCGATTCGGCTCTTGCCCGCGAAAGCGTCGGCGACTATGGTGGCCTCGAAATGGCCCATGCCGTCGCGCGCCCCGGCGTGTCCGACATGCAGGTGACTCTGGTCTTTCACCTGCAGATGTAATGGGGCGAACTCGGCCGTGAGCCTTTCCTGGATCTGCTGCAGCCGATCAGCAGTCATGGCAGTACCAGTTTGAAGGGTTTTACCCTGACGTCCCGGTATACACCCGCGGCGACGTAGGGGTCGTCATCAGCCCACTGCCGGGCATCCTCGAGGGAGGCAAATTCCGCCACAACAAGGCTGCCGGTAAATCCGGCTTCACCCGCATCCTCGGCGTCGAGCGCCGGGTGAGGGCCTGCGATGAGGAGGCGCCCTTGGCCCACCAGAATGCGCAGACGCTCGATATGAGCGCTTCGCGCTTTGGCCCGCAGGGGCAGGCTGTTTTCGTTGTCCTCGCTAATGATTGCGTACCACATCATTCCATCTCGCCAGGATCTGCCGCAGTTTTGCCGCCGCCAAGTTTGGTCATCAGCCACAAGCCCTGCGCCAGCATGAAGAGAAACGTCATTGCGAGCAGACCAAATACCTTGAAGTTCACCCAGAATTTCTCGCTGAAATTGTAGGCAACATAGATATTGGCTATGCCCATGGCCACAAAGAAGACCACCCAGACCAGGTTCAGCGACCGCCAGTCACCCGGGGAGATCTTGTCGGTTGGCAATTCGCCGCTGAGTTCCAGGAAGCGCCGCACGAGGGGTTTCTCGCCAATCCAGAGGCTCAGCAGAAACGCGACGGCAACGGCCCAGTAAAACGCGGTCGGCTTCCAGTATATGAAATCGGCATTGCGGAAATAGAGTGCTGCGCTGCCGAACAGGAGCAGGAAGATCGTCGACCACATGTACATCTTGTCGACCTTGTGGGTCCGGAGGTACTTGACGACAAATCCGATCGGCATCGCGACCATCAATGTGCCGATCGCAAAATAAATACCTTTGTAGAGATAGGCTCCGAGGAACAGGATCAGCGGTAGAAATTCGAACAATACTTGCATTAACACGCCGTCACGTGGCCGTAAGTGCGCGCATGATAACGCGATCTTGGTGTGCCGGGCCACGATTACAGGGGTATCCGAAGGCCGAGGACTTCCTTAAAATCCGCGCGTGGCAAAAATCATTGAAATTCATCCGGTCGATCCGCAACCGAGGCTTGTAGCGAAGATCGTCGAGACCATCCGCGAGGGCGGATTGATCGCGTACCCGACCGACTCGAGCTACGCATTCGGTTGCCATATCGGCGATAAACGGGCCATGGATCGAATCCGGCGCATTCGTCGGACCGATAAGGGCCATAACTTCACGCTGGTATGCAGCGATCTCTCGGAAATCAGCACCTACGCCCGGGTCGACAACTGGGCGTATCGTATGCTGAAGGCAATGACGCCGGGTCCCTATACCTTTATCCTGCCGGCCACGCGGGAGGTTCCAAAGCGACTCCAGCATCCGAAACGGCGTACGATTGGTCTGCGGGTCCCCGACCATCCGCTCGTGCGAGCCGTTCTGGAGGCCCTCGGCGAGCCGATCATGAGTTCGACGCTGCTGCTGCCGGGTGACGACTTGCCGCTCACCGATCCACACGATATCGAGGAGCGGATTGGCCACGATATTGATCTGATCATCGACGCCGGCCCCACTGGTATCGATCCCACGAGCGTGATCGACCTCTCCGAGGATACCGTCGAGGTGCTTAGGGTCGGCCGAGGGGACGTCAGTGCCTTCCTGTGAACGCGACCGTGCACGGTTCGGGCGGGCGGCAAGTAAATCAGGGCCCAGGGGCCTATTTACGCTAAAATGAGCCGACATCGCCTTGGATAGCCCATGAAACCGGACTTGAAGGTCCTGAAGCGGGAGGACGCTCCGAAACCGCCGCAGGACGAAAAGCAAAGCCCTGCGCAGAGTGAAATGCCGTTTGCCGTCGTCGATGGCGAGCCCATCACTACCTTGCCGCAGGATCTTTACATCCCGCCGTATGCGCTGCAGGTCTTTCTGGAGGCCTTCGAAGGTCCGCTCGATCTTCTCCTGTATCTCATTCGGCGGCAAAACATCGATATTCTCGACATCCCGATCGCCGAGATTACCAAGCAGTACGTCCAGTACATCGAGCTGATGAAGGAGATGCAGCTAGAACTTGCCGGAGAGTACCTGGTGATGGCCGCGATGCTCGCGGAGATCAAGTCGCGGATGCTGTTGCCGCGGCCAGAGGCAGAAAACGACGAAGAGGAGGACCCGCGTGCCGAACTGATTCGTCGGCTCCAGGAGTACGAACGCTACAAGAAAGCCGCGCAGGATATCGAGGACTTGCCCCGCCTCGAGCGGGACGTGTTCGTTGCGCGGGCTGAGGCGCCGGAGCGCAAGGTGGTCGAAAAGCTTCCGGACGTAACACTGAAGGAACTCCTTCTCGCTTTTCACGACGTTCTCAAGCGCGCCGAGATGTTTTCCAACCTGCACGTGACCCGCGAGCCTTTGTCCGTGCGGCAGCGCATGTCTGAAGTGCTCAGCCGCGTAAAGGCAGGAACGTTCACGGGGTTTGCTGACCTGTTCGATCCCGAGGAGGGGCGCCTGGGCGTTGCGGTGACGTTTCTGGCGTTGCTGGAACTGCTTCGAGAGTCGCTTATTGAAGTGGTGCAGTCCGACGAGTTTGCGCCGCTTCATGTGCGCGCGGCCTCGACGGTTCGCCTGGTAACGGATGATGGGAAAGAGGCTGCGGCCACCGATTCGTCACAACCCTGATACGCTAGATACGATGGACCAGTCAGAAATCAGATACTTTATCGAGGCGGCCCTCCTTGCTGCCGGCCGTCCGCTGAGCATCGACCAGCTGCAAAACCTGTTCGATGGCCGTTCCGCACCCGCGAAATCCGAAATCCGCGAAGCGATCGCGACGCTGGTCGCTGAGTATCAGGACCGCGGAGTCACCATATCGGAAGTCGCATCAGGGTTTCGCATCCAGGTTACGGCAGGGATGGCGGAGCGTCTGCACAAACTCTGGGAGGAACGGCCGCCACGTTATTCCCGCGCGCTGTTCGAAACCCTTGCGCTGATCGCCTACAGGCAGCCAATTACGCGCGGCGAAATTGAAGAAGTGCGCGGTGTTTCGGTCAGTCCGAACATTATTCGCACATTGCTCGACCGGGACTGGGTTCGCGTGGTCGGGCACCGGGACGTGCCGGGACGGCCCGAAATGTTCGGCACGACCCGCACATTCCTCGATTATTTCGGGCTAAAGAAGCTGGATGACCTGCCGCCGCTTGCGGATCTCTCAGATTGGGAGAGCCTGCGCGTGCAGCTCAATCTGCCGGAAGTCGAGGAGGAACTGACGCCAGTTACGGGCGCGACTGCGAACGTACCGGTACTGTACCCGGAAATCGAGGCCGTGGGCTGGGAGGCCGATGAGCAAGGGAGCGCAGACGTTCCCGACGAAGAGGAGCCGCTGCCCGAAATAGCGGATGTGGAAGAACAGCTCGTGGTCTCGGAATGGCCGGATCCGAGCGAGCCGTCCGTCATCGCATCACTCGAGTCGGGTGAAGCCGACGACGATAAGGACGCATCCGCCAACGGCTGAGGAATAGCGCTTTGCCAGAGCGTGTGCAAAAAGTGCTGGCCGGCGCCGGCCACGGTTCCAGGCGCAAGATCGAAGGGTGGATTCGAGAAGGCCGATTGGCCATCGACGGGCGCACAGCGAACCTGGGTGACACCGTGCGCGGCGACGAGCGAATCACGTTGGATGGGCGTCAGCTAGAGGTGCGGGCCGTTCCGCCTTCGCATCGCTACATCATTTACAACAAGCCGGAAGGCGAAATCGTCGCGCGCTCAGACCCCGAGGGCCGCGACACCGTGTTCGAAAAATTGCCGAAACTCAAAGGGGCTCGTTGGGTGGCAGTGGGGCGCCTGGACGTCGCGACCACCGGCCTGATTATCTTTACCACCGATGGGGCTCTCGCCAATGCGCTGATGCACCCTTCGTCAGAGCTGCTACGGCGCTACGCCGTACGAATTCATGGTGAACCTTCCGCAGGCGACCTTGCAGCCCTCAAACAGGGCGTCGATCTGGATGATGGGCCAGCGCAATTCGAGAGCATCGAGGCCAGTGGCGGAGAAGGCAGGAACAAGTGGTTCAAAGTGAGTCTGCGCGAAGGGCGCTACCGGGAAGTACGGCGATTGTGGGAGGCGCGAGGCTTCGAGGTTAGCCGGCTTATCCGAATTGGCTACGGCCCCCTGGATCTTCCCCGCAAGTTGCGCCGGGGCAAATACGAGGCACTAACCCCTGCTCAGGTGAGGTCGCTGTACGTGTCTACGGGCCTGAAGCCACCTGGCGAAGTGAGGCGGGTTCAGCGTCATAAAAAACAACGTAAAAATAGATAGTTAAAAGCGCCTTTTAAAGTAAAGTATATTATTGCGCGTCCAGGCTCTGTCCGGTAACGCCTTTGCTGTCTGGCCCGAGCAGGAACATATACGTTGGCATAATCTCGTCCGCCGTCTTCAACACATCCCTGTCCTCGGCCGGGTACGCCGCGCGACGCATTTCCGTACGCACCGGCCCGGGATTTATGCAGTTGACGCGGATCGAACCGTGCGCCTGCTCACTCGCCAGAACCTGCGATAACCCCTCGGTCGCGAATTTCGAAACGGCGTAAGCCCCCCAGAATGGCTTTCCGACGCGCCCTACGCCGCTGCTTGTGAATATGACCGAAGCATCTTCGGATTGATGCAGGAGCGGCAGGCACACCTGTGTAACGGCAAAGGCGGCCGTGACGTTGATATGCATGACCTTCTGCCACATCGCGGCATCGTACTGCTCAATGCTGTATCGCTCACCGAGGATCCCTGCGTTGTTCACGAGACCGTCGAGTCGGCCGAATTCGCCGGCGAGGCTATCCGCGAGAGAGGTGTAGGCGTCACTGTCTGCGGTGGCCAGGTCCATGACGGCGATCGAAGGACGCGGTGCACCCTGCAAGGCCTCGATCTCGTCGTAAACCGTTTCGAGTTTCGTTACGTTGCGGCCATGCAGGATGACCCGGGCGCCATGCCCGGCGGCATGGAGGGCGAGTGCGCGGCCGATACCGTCGCTGGCTCCGGTGATGAGAATTATGCGCCCCTCGAGGAGATCGCGGGGATAGCTGTAGTTATGGTGATCCATCATTGCAGCATCTTGTCAGGAGCATCGCCGTCGTCTTCCGCGACGGGATCGTCGTCGCTGCCGCTCTCGATCATGGTGCGGGGTACCGGGTCCAGCGTGTCCAGCTTCTCGATTGTCTTCTTCTCGTGTACGCCGAGATCCACGAATTTGCGGGCGCCGGGCAACACGCTGCGTTCAAGCGAGCCGACTGCCTTGTTGTAGTTTTCGACACTGCTCGCAAGCTGCCTGCCGACGCGATTCATATGGGTGACGAACGTGCTGAGACGTCCGTACAGGTCTTCGGCGAGGGCCCGAATCTCCTTGGCGTTGTCCGCCAGCGCAAGCTGCCGCCAACCATAGGCGACTGCCTTCAGTAGCGCGACGAAACTCGTGGGAGTGGCAAGAATGATCTGCTGCGATAAGGCATATTCGATCAGGTCCGGTTCCTCGTTGAGCGCGGCGCTCAGGAACTGGTCCCCGGGGATGAAAAGGATGACGAACTCCGGACTTTCATCGAACTGGTCCCAGTAGGCCTTCGAAGACAACATGCGGATGTGCGCACGCAGGCTCTTTGCGTGCCGTTCCAGACCCAGCTTCCGCTGCGCATCGTCTTCCGCTTCGACCGCCTGCATGTAGGCGTCGAGCGGCGTCTTGACGTCAACAACCAGCTCCCGGCGATCCGGCATCCGCACGATCATATCCGGCCGTATTACCTGGCCCTCGGCCACCGAGTGCACCTGCTCCACGAAATCACAGTGTTCGACCATGCCGGCCAGTTCGACCAGGCGGCGCAGCGTGATCTCGCCCCAACGACCCCGCACTTCCGGGCGCCGCAGCGCCTTGGCAAGGTTGTGGGTCTCCTTGGTCAGGGACTTCTGGTCGGCCTGCATCGCCGCGAGCTGCGTCCGGATGGAACCGTAGGCTTCGCTGCGCGACTTCTCCAGGGCGTCGATCTGTTGCCGGGATTCCTGCAGTGCGTCGCGTATCGGTTTGACGAGGTTTTCGACGGCCTTTTCGCGCTCACTCAACTCTCGCTTCGCCCGTTCGTTCTGCACGCTCATCTTCTGCTCGGCGAGGCGTAGAAAGGTCTCACTGTTGGACTGCAGGGACCGATTCGCAAGCTCGGCAAAAGAGCGCACCAGTTCACCGCTCGCTGCCTGAAACGCAGCATCGCGCTCGCTTTGCAGTGCTTCCTGGTTCTTGATCCTTTCATGAAGACCGGCGTTGTCAGCCTCCAGCTGCTTGCGGCGGCGCCGCATAATCAGCCATGCGAGAATTGCGCCCAGCGCGAGACCCGCAAGCAGGGCGGGGCTGCCGAATTCCAACCAGCGCGGGTCTATCTCGATCGACTTCATCAGGGGTCCAGATTAACTGCTTTGAGCAGCATTTGCGTCAATTCCGCCGTGTCGGTCGCGATCAGATCGGCGCCCCAGCGTCGCGGGTCGTCATCCGGCGTGATATAGCCGTAGGCTGCGGCAATCGTGGCCATACCCGCACTCTGGCCGGCCTCTATGTCCCGTGAGGCATCACCGATATAGACCGTGTTTTGCGGCAGCAGCCCGGCAATTTGACAGGCATGCAACAGCGGTGCGGGATCTGGCTTACGTTTTGGCAGAGTGTCGCCGCTTACGGTGCAGGCGCTTCTGGGGGCCAGCGCCAGGCTCTCGAGCAGGGGGTCGGTGAGGTAAGCGGGCTTGTTGGTAACTATGCCCCAGGGGAGGCCGGCGTCATCGAGGATCTCGAGCAGTCTCGCGAGACCCGGAAACAGCGTGGATGCCTCGCACACTCGAAGCGCGTAATTTTCCAGGTAGTCGCTGTGCAAGTTGCTGCCCACAGCGTGCTGTACATCCGGGAATCCGAGGGACAGGAGCCCAAGGGCGCCATTCGACACGTAGGCCCGGCCCAGTTCGTAGTCGACGGGTTCCATGCCGTGCGCTCGCTGCAGGTCTTGCAGCACGGCCACCATATCGGGGGCAGTGTCCACGAGAGTGCCGTCGAGGTCGAATAGCACGGCACTGCAGCGGCCGGTATCGAGGGGCGACAAGGACGTCACTCGTCCGCTGTACGGCGGAAATGCATCAGGTAGTTCACGTCCAGGTTGTCACCCAGAGAGTACTCCCGCGTGAAGGGGTTGTAGTGCAGTCCAATGCTCGAGACCAGCTGCAGCCCTGCGTCCCGAGCCCACGCATCCAGTTCCGACGGACGAATGAATTTGCTGTACTCGTGGGTACCCGCCGGGAGCAACTTCAAGATGTACTCCGCGCCGACGATGGCAAAGACGAAAGACTTCGGGTTGCGGTTGATGGTCGAGAAGAATACGTCACCGCCGGGTTTGACGAGAGTGCGGCATGAGCGGATTACGTCATAGGGCACGGGAACATGCTCGAGCATTTCCAGGCAGGTCACCACGTCGAATTCCGCGGGACGCTGGTCGGCCAGTTCCTCTGCCGTGGTTTGCAGGTAGTCGACAGCAACCCCCGATTCGACCTGGTGCAGGCGGGCGACCGTCAGCGGACCGTCTGCCATGTCTATCCCGGTGACAGTGGCACCGGCCTCGGCCATTGATTCCGTAAGGATGCCGCCGCCGCAGCCGATATCCACGATCCGTCTGCCGGCGAGCTGAGTACTTTGACGTATCCAGTCGAGGCGCAACGGATTGATTTCATGCAGCGGACGGAAGTCACCCTCCGGATCCCACCAACGTGCCGCCAGCGCATTGAATTTTGCGACTTCCGCGTCGTCGACGTTATTTCGAAAGGGTGTTGACTGGTTCATGCCATTATTTCCTGAAATCGGCGATTCGCCGCTGCCATTCGCCGCTTCGCTTGAAAATGCTCTCCCTATTTATGGTGGTCAATTCTCCCTGATCAAGCAGGTGGCGTCCGGCCACCCACACATCCGAAACCTGGTCCGCCCGCGTAGCGTAGACGAGCTGCGAGATCGGGTCATAAACCGGCTGGCTGTTACAACGCATGAGATCGATGCAGGTCAGGTCCGCCCATTTGCCCGATTCTATGGTCCCGATCTCGTGGTCCCGTCGCAAAGTCTTTGCGGCATCGATGGTTGCCATTCGAAGCACCTGTTCCGCGTTGATCGACGCCCCGTCGTCCGCCACTTTGGCCACGAGTGCCGCCATCCGGAGTTCCGCAAGGATATCGAGCATATTGTTACTGGCCGCACCGTCGGTCCCTACACCTACAGTTACCCCAGCGTCCGAGAGAGCCCGAACCGGCGCTATCCCGCAAGCCAGCTTCAGGTTTGACGTGGGGCAGTGGGCCACGCCGACTCCTGCGGACGCCAGGCGGTCTATCTCAGCAGGTGTCACATGGACGGCATGCACGGCCAAGAGCGACGCATTCAGCAGCCCGAGCTCGTCGAGGCGCTCGATCGGGCGCTTACCCGTTGATTCCACGGACGCCATCACTTCGGATTGCGATTCGTGAAGGTGAATCTGTACGGGCACATCCAGCTGATCAGCCAGAATGCGAAGCTCGGTAAACGAGCTATCCGATAGCGCCCGGGTGCTGTGTGGCGCAAAGCACGTGGACAACAGCGGATGATCGGCGAACCGATCGTGAACGAGATCAGATCCCTTGTTGAGGTAGTCGTTCACATCGTCCGCCCAGGCTGTTGGAATATCGACCACCGGCGTGCCGATCATGGCGCGCATGTGCAGATCGACGGCGGTCTCTGCAACGATCTCGGGAAAGAAATACTGGTCGCTGAAGCAGGTGATGCCTGCCGCAAGCATTTCCGCGATGGCCAGTTCCGTGCCGTCGCGGACCAGTTCCGCACTTGCGAAGCGCCGCTCGACCGGCCAGATGCCCTCCCGAAGCCACGCATCCAGTGCCAGGTCGTCGGCTAGACCCCGAAACAGGGTCATCGCGGCATGGACATGGGCATTGATGAGGCCCGGAATCAGTACATGACCTTTTCGCTCGACAAACACGCTCGGCTGGAACGCTTCCCGTGCCTCATCGGCCGGCAGAATTGCCGCGATCCGGCCGTCGACGATTGCTACCGTATGGTCCTCGAGCACCGTACCGGCTGGTTCAATCGGGATGCACCAACGAGATGCAATCAGGGAATCGCAATGTCGCATATTGCTCTTGCCGGTTCGATTTCGGGAGGTTCGGGGCAGTGAATGAGATGGCAGTATACAGGCCATGAGAACTGGCGCCAGAGGAGGCTATAAGGCGCTCAAAACCTCGCCAAAACGGTGCTGAATCCGGTTCTCGTATGGTAGAATTACAGCTTGGTAAACGCTCGAAATCGGGCCGTTTCAAGCCCGGTAAATTCGACAAGTTTTTTCGTATTGAACCCGCAATCTCGCGTCGCCCGGATTCCGCTCTGCGAGCGGAGTCGCGCTGCGGTTGTGAGCTGAGAAAGTAAACAGATATGGCTGAAATTGCCCAGGAATTGCTGTCCGTCAATCTCGAAGACGAGATGAAGCAATCCTATCTCGACTATGCGATGAGCGTCATCGTAGGTCGAGCGTTACCCGATGTCCGAGACGGCCTCAAGCCCGTTCACCGCCGCGTGCTGTACGCAATGCGAGAACTCGGCAACGACTACAACAAGCCCTACAAGAAGTCGGCTCGGGTCGTGGGTGACGTGATTGGTAAATACCACCCGCACGGCGATACCGCCGTCTACGACACCATCGTTCGAATGGCGCAGCCCTTCTCCATGCGTTACTTGCTCGTGGATGGCCAGGGTAATTTCGGCTCCGTCGATGGCGATGCGCCGGCGGCAATGCGATACACGGAAGTCAGGATGTCGCGGCTTGCGCATGAACTTCTCGCCGACATCGATAGGGAAACCGTTGATTTTGCCGAGAATTACGACGGCTCCGAGAGCGAGCCGTCGGTAATGCCGACCCGACTGCCGAACCTGCTGGTCAATGGTTCCTCGGGCATTGCCGTCGGCATGGCGACCAACATTCCACCTCACAATCTGGGAGAAGTGATCAGCGCCTGCCTGGCATTGATCGAGGATCCGGCTATCGACGTGCCGGCGCTCATGGAACACCTGCCCGGGCCGGATTTTCCCACGGCTGGCATTATCAACGGGGCTCAAGGGATTTATGCGGCCTATCGCACGGGACGTGGGCGCGTCCATATCCGTGCACGTACGAAAATCGAGGAGTTCAAGCCGGGGCGCGAGGCAATCATCGTTACGGAGCTGCCGTACCAGGTCAACAAAGCCCGGTTGATCGAGAAGATCGCCGACCTGGTGCGCGAAAAGCGCATTGAGGGTATCAGCGAGCTGCGCGATGAGTCTGACAAGGATGGCATGCGAGTGGTCATCGAACTGAAGCGCGGTGAGTCCTCGGATGTCGTGCTGAACAACCTGTACAAGCAGACACCCATGCAATCCGTCTTCGGCATCAATATGGTGGCGCTGCACAACGGGCGCCCGCTGTTGCTGAACCTCAAGCAGGTGCTGGAGGCTTTCCTGTCTCACCGGCGCGAGGTGGTTACCCGGCGGACGATATTCGATCTGCGAAAGGCGAGGGACCGGGCCCACGTGCTGGAAGGCCAGACCGTGGCACTGGCGAACATCGACGATGTCATCGAGCTGATAAAGGCGTCGCCGTCTCCGGCGGACGCGAGGGACGCCCTTGTCGCAAAGACCTGGGAGCCGGGAGCCGTAACCGGGATGCTGGAGCGTGCGGGCAAGACGGATACGCGACCTGACGAACTCGCCGCCGAGTACGGTCTGCACGACGGCCAATACCACCTCTCGCCGGTCCAGGCACAGGCTATTCTGGACCTGAGACTGCACCGCCTTACCGGTCTTGAACAAGATAAAATACTCAAAGAATACAAGGAGATATTAGAGAAAATTAAAGACTTTTCTGATATTCTCGGCGATCCTGACAAGCTGCTGCAGGTTATTCGCGACGAGCTCGACGATATACGTGATCGCTACGGCGACGAGCGCCGCACCGAGATCGAGCAGGACCACACCGATCTCCAGGTCGAGGACCTGATACCCGAGGAGGACGTCGTGGTGACGCTATCGCACGGCGGCTACGCGAAGGCACAGCCGATAGGTGGCTACCAGGCACAGCGGCGCGGCGGTCGAGGTCGTTCGGCGACCCGGGTCAAAGATGAGGACTTCATTGACAAGCTGTTCGTGGCCAACACGCACGACACCATCCTGTGCTTCTCGAGTCGCGGCAAGGTCTACTGGCTGAAGGTCTACCAGGTGCCGCAAGCGAGCCGCGGTTCACGCGGCAAGCCCATCGTGAACCTGTTGCCCCTTGAAGCCGGCGAGCGTATCTACACCATCGTGCCGGTCCGGGAATTTGACGCTGAAAGCTTCGTCTTCATGGCGACGTCCGGGGGCACGGTTAAGAAAACACCGCTGAGCCAGTTCTCGCGGCCGCGTTCCAGCGGCATCATCGCGATCGATCTACGCAACGGCGACAAGCTCGTGGACGCGAAGATTACCGACGGAAACGCGGAGATACTGCTCGTAACGAGCTCCGGGAAAGGCATCCGCTTCCGGGAGTCGGATGTCCGGCCGATGGGGCGGGGCGCTGCCGGGGTCCGCGGAATCAAGCTGCCGGAAGGTCACGAGGTCATCGCAGTCTCGATCGTTCAGGATGGGTTGGTGCTGACAGCTACCGAGAACGGTTATGGCAAGCGCACTTCTATCGAGGACTTCCCGGTACAAGGTCGGGGCGGTCAGGGCGTTATCGCAATCCAGACCACGGCGCGCAACGGCCGGACGGTAGGCGCGGTTCTGGTCGCCGAGGACGACGAGATCATGCTCATCAGTTCGAACGGTACGCTGATTCGGACACCGGTCGACGATATTTCGATACAGGGCCGCAATACTCAGGGCGTACGCCTGATTCGGGTCGAGGAAGGGCAGCGGCTTGTTGGTGTGGCAAGGATAGAGCCGCTGGGCGATGAGGAAGAGTAGCGGGTGCATAAGCATATGCACAATCCGCTAGTGCATTGACTCCGTCGAATCGTAACAATACGCGGCGTATTATTAGTCGTCTCACTAATCCACCCACAAAATACCCCAAGGACACCAGCGACATGTCTCGCGTCTACAATTTCAGC
>JBFEXY010000036.1:0-14411 GCA_041562415.1 Woeseiaceae bacterium | reverse complement strand
GATGCTACGCTGGCAGCCGCGTCAAACGCAGTGATTATCGGCTTCAACGTGCGTGCAGACGCTGCGGCCCGTTCCGCAATCAAGGAGTCGGGTGTAGACGTTCGCTATTACAGCATTATTTACGAGGCGATCGACGACGTGAAAGCGGCTCTCAGCGGCATGCTGTCGCCTGAGATTCGCGAGCAGATCGTCGGGCTGGCCGAGGTCAAAGAAGTATTTTCCTCACCGAAGTTCGGCGATATCGCCGGCTGTATCGTCACGGAGGGTTACGTGAAACGATCGAACCCGATTCGTGTACTGCGTGACAATGTCGTTATCTACGAAGGCGAACTGGAGTCCCTGCGTCGCTTCAAGGATGACGTGAACGAAGTGCGCTCGGGTACCGAATGCGGAATCGGCGTAAAAAATTATGCGGATGTCCGGGTGGGCGACCAGATCGAGTGCTTTGAGCGGGTGGAGGTCGCGCGCACGCTGGATTAGAGCATGCGCCAGTAATTCAAAATGCCACGCGAATTTTCAAGGCATCAGCGCCTCGGGCACCAGGTGCAGCGGACCCTGGCAGAACTGTTGCAGTTCGAGGTCAAGGATCCGCGCGTGCAGAACGTGTCTTTGACATCAGTGGACCTGTCGCGGGACCTGAGCGTTGCGCGGGTGTATTTCAGCATGCTGGAGCCCGATGCGGACGCGGCTGAGGCACTAGAGGGTCTCGAGCGGGCCTCGGGTTTCCTGCGCGGCAAACTCGGCAGAGCAATCAAGGTGCGACATGTCCCGGAGCTGCGATTCGTCCACGACGACAGCGCTGCTGAGGCGGTCAGGTTGGCCGAACTGATCGATCGGGCCGTCGCGGCCGACGACCGGGAGTAGCGGCAGTGGGTAGGGGCCGAAACAGTCGATCGGAGCCGGTCGATGGACTGCTGCTCTTGAACAAACCGGCGGGGTTGACGTCGAACCAGGCCCTGCAGCGCGTGAAGCGGCTGCTGAATGCCCGCAAGGCAGGTCATACGGGCAGCCTCGATCCGGCAGCGACAGGCATGTTGCCACTGTGCTTTGGGGAGGCGACTAAGGTATGCGCGTTTCTGCTCGATGCCGATAAGACCTACAGGGTCACGGCGAAAATCGGGACCGCTACTGATACCGGCGATGCGACCGGGTCGGTGATCGATTCGGCAGACGTGCCGCAGATGACGGCGGACGAATGGGATTCCGTCCTGCAGGGATTCCGTGGAGAATCGCTGCAGGTGCCGCCGATGTATTCGGCGTTGAAGAAGGACGGCAAGCGCCTTTACGAGCTTGCCCGTAAAGGCGAGACCGTAGAGCGGGAGCCGCGCCCGATCAGGATCGACTCGATCGAGCTTCTAGAAGCAGCAGGTAGTCGGCTGGTGTTTCGAGTGCGCTGCTCGAAAGGCACCTACGTGCGCAGCCTGGTGGAAGATATTGCCCGGGCGGCAGGGACCGTTGCCCATACGGCGCGGTTGCATCGTGAGACCGTGGCGGATTTCGGGGCCGACGAAATGGTCGACCTCAACGCCGTCGAATTATCGGCTGCGGAAGGCCCGAGCCCTTTGCGGGACTGCCTGCTGCCACCCGACAGGGCGTTGGCCGGACTGCCGGAGGTACGCCTCGACGCCGCCAAGGCCGAGCGGTTCTGCGGCGGGCAGCCGGTAGCGGCTGGCAATTCCGACTCGGCGGGACTCACGCGGGTATACGGCGAGGAACAGGTTTTTTTGGGTGTGGGCGAGCTTTGCGGAGATGGCAAGGTCGCACCACGAAGGATCTTCGGGCGCCCGGGAGGCAACCCGTAGATATTTGATTTTGGACTGTTAATAGGCTCTTTCAGGCGCTAGAATACCGCGCTGCAAAAAAGGGCCAAGAGACGAAAGTAGTACTGGAGAAACCAAAAGATGTCACTGTCTAGTGAAGCGAAAGCCAGCATTGTTGCTGAATACGGCCGCGGAGAGGCCGACACGGGGTCACCCGAAGTCCAGGTAGCGTTGCTATCTGCAAGAATTTCAGAGCTCACCGAGCACTTCGGTGAGCACAAGAAGGATCACCATAGCCGCCAGGGTCTTCTTCGGATGGTCAACAAGCGACGCAAGTTGCTCGACTATCTGAAAGGCAAGGACCAGGAGCGGTACCGCGAGCTGATTTCCCGGCTCGGTCTGCGCCGCTGATCCAGCGGTCAATCTCCGGCAATGTAACGACCGACGAGACGTACCCGAACCGGGTGCTCCGCCGGTCGCTGTTGCCGTCATTAATATCAATTGAGCAAATACTGTGAATTCAATTAAGAAATCGTTCCAATACGGCGAGCACGTCGTCACCCTCGAAACCGGGGCCCTTGCCCGTCAGGCCGACGGTGCCGTCCTCGTAGACATGGCGGAGACCGTGGTACTCGTTACGGCCGTGGGCCGCAAGAAAGCGGATCCGGGCCGGGACTTCTTCCCGTTGACCGTCAACTATCAGGAAAAGACCTATGCCGCGGGCAAGATTCCAGGGGGATTCTTCAAGCGCGAGGGTCGTCCCAGCGAGAAGGAGACACTGGTATCGCGGCTGATCGACCGGCCGATCCGCCCGTTGTTCCCCAAGGGCTTCAAGAATGAGGTCCAGGTGATTGCGACGGTGATGTCGTTGAATCCAGACGTAGATCCGGACATCCCGGCTTTGATCGGTGCATCCGCGGCGCTGGCGATTTCGGGCATGCCTTTCGCCGGCCCGATCGGCGCCGCCAAGGTCGGCTACATTCATGGCAAATACGTCCTGAACCCGGGCGTGACCGCGCTGCAAGAGTCGGACCTCGAACTGGTAGTCGCCGGCACGCGCGACGCGGTCCTGATGGTTGAATCGGAAGCGAAGGGGCTTTCGGAGGAAGTCATGCTGGGCGCCGTCATGTACGGCCATGAGCAAATGCAGACTGCGATCGACACGATCAACGAGCTTGCCTCGGAAACGGGCAAGCCCTCCTGGGACTGGCAGGCGCCTGAAGAAGACCAGGAACTGGTCAGCGCTGTCGAAGCGCAGGCGGCGGCTGGCTTCACTGCGGCGTACCAGATCAGCGACAAGATGGAGCGCCAGGCTGCAGTTTCGGATGTCAAGGCGGCCGCCATCGAAGCGCTTGGCGGTGAGGGCGATGACGCCCGTTGGTCCGGGGAAGAACTGTACGGAACCTTGTCGAAGCTCGAGAAAAACATCGTCCGGCAGCGTGTTATCAAGGGTGAGCCACGTATCGACGGGCGCGATCACAAGACGGTCCGGCCGATTAACGTGGACGTTGGTGTGATGCCTCGTGCCCACGGTTCTGCTGTATTTACGCGCGGAGAAACCCAGGCCATCGTCGTAACGACGCTCGGCACCGGTCGCGACGCGCAGATCATCGATGCTATCGAGGGTGAGCGTAAAGAGCCTTTCATGCTCCATTACAACTTCCCGCCATACTGTGTCGGTGAGACCGGCTTTATCGGCTCGCCGAAGCGCCGGGAAATCGGCCATGGCAAGCTCGCCCGTCGCGGCATCCAGGCGGTAATGCCGGACCTCGACGATTTCGGCTACGTGATTCGTGTCGTTTCCGAAATCACCGAGTCCAACGGCTCGAGTTCGATGGCTTCTGTCTGCGGCACCAGCCTTGCGCTGATGGATGCCGGCGTGCCGATCAAAGCGCCGGTGGCAGGCGTCGCCATGGGCCTGGTCAAGGAAAGCGATGAGTTCGCCGTCTTGACGGATATCCTGGGTGATGAGGACCACCTCGGCGACATGGACTTCAAGGTGGCCGGCACAGAGGAAGGTGTTACTGCCTTGCAGATGGATATCAAGATCCAGGGTATTACGCGCGAGATCATGAACACGGCGCTCGACCAGGCGCGTGAAGCGCGGCTACACATTCTCGGAGAGATGGGCAAGGTCATCAGCACGCCGCGAGAACAGATGTCCGAATGGGCGCCGACGATCATGACCATGAAGATTGATCCGGACAAGATTCGCGACGTCATCGGCAAGGGCGGTGCCGTTATTCGCGCGATTACGGAAGAGACCGGCGCCACGGTCGACATCGACAACGACGGCACGATTCGTATCGCATCGGTCGATGGTGCGTCCGGCAAGGAAGCTCGCCGCCGCATCGAACTGATCACGGCGGATGTCGAGGTTGGACGCATCTACGAAGGGCGTGTGGCGCGCCTCATGGACTTTGGCGCTTTCGTCACGATTCTGCCCGGTAAGGACGGCCTCGTGCACATCTCGCAGATCTCGAACGAGCGCGTCGAAAAGGTCAGTGACAAGCTGGCAGAAGGCGACGTCGTGAAGGTCAAGGTGCTGGAAGTGGATCGCCAGGGCCGCGTGCGTCTCTCGATGAAGGAAGTCGACGACGCCGCCTGATCACGCGCAGTTCCGGTCCGTCGTGGTTCGAAAACCGCTCCTGCAGTGGCGTTGACGGCTGCAGGAGCGTGAATCGCGCCCCGAGGCGCGCCCCTACATCCCGGGTCTTGCCGTCAAGGGCTCCAGGAAGCTGATCAGCCGTTGAGGCAGGTAGAACCGAGGACGCCACGGCGTCCCACCCTCGATGAACCCGACGTGACCACCATTCTCGCTGACCTCGAGGATTACCTGGTCGGACAACATGCCGGGGTCCGGGATGACGTCCGGCGTCATGAACGGGTCGTCTAAGGCATTGACGATCAAGGTCGGCCTTTCGATGTGTTTCAGAAATTGCACTGAACTGCATCGGTCGTAATAGTCGTCCTTGCCGGCAAAGCCATGCAGCGGGGCCGTAACGGCGTCGTCGAATTCGGCGAATGTCTTCGCCTGCATCGCCTGTTGCCAGTCGAAGGCTGCTGTGTGCATGTCAAATTTCCGTGCTACCGAGCGCTTCATGCGTTTTAATAGATAGTGCTGGTAACCTCTTGAAATACCTATATTCAATGCTTCAGCACATTCGTGCAGATTCAGCGGCACACAAACGGCTGCCGCGCCCTTGAGAGGGCAGCCGGTACCGCTCTCCCCAAGATACTTCAGCAGCACGTTTCCCCCCAGGGAATAACCGGCCGCGACCATAGGCCCGAACTGGCCTTCCCGTTCCAGTTTTGCCACGAAGTACCGTATGTCGTTGGTTTCCCCGGCGTGGTAACGACGCGGCAGGACGTTACGGTAGTCGCCGCAATCCCGAAAATGGAGCACGCAACAGCGCCACTGCCTTACCGCGGCTTCATGCAACAGTGTCCGGGCATATGAAGACTCCGCTGAGCCTTCGAGTCCGTGAAGAATGATTAACAGTGGCGCCGTCTTTGGCGTGTCTTCGGTTTCGACCACCCAATCGACGGCAGTCTCGTCGCCATCCGGCAACTTGAGCACCTCACGTCGTAATTGGAGTCGTTCGCGCAGCGCCCAGGGCAACGACGGGTAGATCGTCTGCGCGTGTCGGTTTCGCAACCATCGCGCCGCTCGAAACTTGCTGCGCACTATGCGCTTGTCAGTACTTTCAGGGGCCATTTCGGCGTCGTTGCCGGATTTTCGATCGCACAAAAAAATGGCCCCCCACTTCCGCAGGGGGCCTGCCATTGAGTATTAAACCCTTCAGGCATTGCAACGGGGGGCGGGGGAGCAAATCCCCGTTGCACCTGCCAAGATTGGTCATTGAACGCCTTGATGTCAAGGCACTGAATGATCGTTGAGCGCTTGTACGAGGAAGTCAGCCGGTACGCTTGCGATCGCCGGAAGAGTCCGCATCGTTTCCGGCGGACGAGGCATCGCTGTCCGGGGAGAATCCCTTGAGCATCTCCTCCTGCAGAGACTGTAGTCTGGCAATATTCTTCTGTGTCAGTTCCGCCATCGCGCTGATCGGGTCGGTGCCCACGACGCTCTTAACCTGCCCCTGCAGGAACTTCTGCTGCTTCATGAAGAAGCTCATGCTTTGCTCGAGGTATCTCGCCATGAAATCGGGAACGACAGAGCCGTAGGCGCGTATGATCTGGGCCAGGAAGTCCTCTGTCATGATCGCGTCGCCGTGTTGCTCCTGCTCGCTTATAACCTGAAGCAATATAGTGCGCGTGATGTCTTCGCCGGATTTCTTGTCGATCACCTCGAAATCGACCTTGTTCATGACCAGGTCCTTGATATCCGCGAGAGTGATATAGCGGCTCTCCTCGGTGTCGTACAGCCTGCGATTCGGGTATTTCTTTATAACGCGGGGGTTGCTCATGCGAAGCCTCGATCTGCGTGCGGCAACTACAATAGCCCATTTTTGCCTTCAGCCATAGCGTTGCTGTCTACCAGGATTCGTGTCCGGCCGGTGAGAGCCTCGATGTGCCAATGGTCCACTGCCCATGACCATATATCCTGCAGCGAGGCTTCCCCCAGGCCCGCGGGGGGGCGTTGCCCGAGCGCGGACAACGCCTGTACGAGAATCTTCTCCGGTTGCCCGAGCGGCACCGCTTTGGCGCCCGTCAGTTTGCTCAGCTTGTCACCGTCGGCGTGAGCTGCGACCGGTATGTGCGAGTAGTCCGGCGTCGGGTACGCCAGCAGTCCTTGAAGCCAGATCTGCCGGCAAGTCGAATCGATCAGATCGATGCCACGAACGATCTCCGTGACGCCCTGCTTGTAGTCGTCGACGACGACCGCGAGATGGTAGGCAACGAGCCCGTCACGGCGCCAGATGACGAAATCGCCGGATTCTGACTCGAGGCGCTGCTGCTGGGGGCCTTGTAGTCCATCGACGAATGAAATGATCGAATCGTCCGTACGGACCCTGATCGCAGTCTCGCTCGCCGAGCAGCCGGTGCGGCAGGTGCCCGGATAGATAGTGCCCAGGGGGCCGCGGGGAGCGTCAACCAGGTCCGCTCGCGAGCAGCCACAAGGATACGCTTGACCGGCCTCAAGCAGGCGCGCCAGATCGGCTTTGTGAGCGGACCCGCTGCGGCTCTGGTAGGTGACGGGACCGTCCCATTCGAAGCCATAGCGCTCCAGCGCCTCCAGGATGCGCTCAGTCGCGCCCGGCTGCTCTCTGGGTGGGTCGATGTCCTCGATGCGGACCAGCCAGCGGCCACCATGCCGGCGTGCCTGAAGATAGCTGGCAGCTGCGGCGAGCAAGGAGCCGAAGTGCAGTGGCCCCGTGGGTGAGGGCGCAAATCGCCCTACATATGGAGACCTAGCGGTACCGATCGTCGCGATCGCGGAACTGGCGCTCGGCCAGCTCTCGCCGCTCCTGTGCCTCGAGGCACAGCGTGGCGACGGGACGTGCTTCGAGCCGCTTCAAGCCGATTTCTTCGCCGGTTTCCTCACAGTACCCGTAGCTGCCGTCGTCGATTCGCGCGAGCGCCGAGTCGATTTTGCGCAACAACTTGCGCTCACGGTCCCGGGTGCGCAACTCGAGACCGAACTCCGACTCCTGCGTGGCGCGATCGTTGGGATCCGGGAAATTCGCGGCTTCGTCCTGCATGTGGTGGACCGTGCGGTCGACCTCGTACATTAGCTCGCGTTTCCAGGCATTCAGAATTTCACGAAAATGCTCGAGCTGCTCGTCGCTCATGTAATCCTCGCCCCGTCTCGGCTGATAGGGGCTGATACCGTGAATAGGTGCAGTCAGGACGTCGCCTCGAGTACGGCGTGGCCTCGGCGCTTTTTTCCTGACCGCGGGCCGCTTCTTGCTGACCTTCTTTTTGGACGGTTTCTTCTTTGAGGCCGTCTTCTTGGCCGCTTTTTTCTTCGCTACCTTCTTTTTCGCAACTTTCTTCTTCGAGGCCTTTTTCTTAGAGACCTTTTTCTTCGAGGCCTTCTTCTTGGCTACCTTTTTCTTCGATGCCTTCTTCCTGGCAACTTTTTTCTTCGAGGCCTTCTTCTTCGCCACCTTCTTCCTGGTGACTTTCTTTTTCGTGGTCTTCTTCCTGGATGCCCGTTTCTTGGTCACTGCCTTCTTCCTTGTCACTTTGCGCTTATTCGCCGCCTTTTTACGGGCCGGCTTCTTTTTCGCTGTCACCTTCCTGCGAGTGGCTGTGGCTTTCTTACGTTTCTTGCTCGCGGCCTTTTTTGCGGGCATTTTCGACTCCTGCCGGATCGAGAAAAGGCGGGGATTATACATGGCTTCCCGGCGCATGGAAGCCCATTTCTCTCCGGAAATTCCCGGGAATTCCGGCGCCGGGGCGGAACAAGGCCGGCCGCCGCCGCCGCGGCAATGAGAATCGTTTTATTTCGTAAATTCCTTTAAACTACGGCGAAATCTCTGGCATTGGGCACAATCCATCGCATGCGACTAAGCAAGATCAAGCTTGCCGGCTTCAAATCATTTGTAGATCCCACCACTATCACCTTTCCCAGCAGCCTCGTCGGCGTGGTTGGCCCCAACGGGTGCGGTAAATCCAACGTAATCGACGCCGTCAGGTGGGTGATGGGCGAGAGCTCGGCCAGCAGGCTTCGTGGGGACTCGATCACAGACGTGATTTTCAACGGTTCCAGTGCCCGCAAACCGGTAGGCGCGGCCTCTGTCGAACTGCTGTTTGACAACACCGATACGACGCTGGAGGGCCAGTACGCGAAATATGCGGAGATTGCCATCCGGCGCGAGGTCAGCCGCGACGGCATTTCGACCTACTACCTGAACGGCACACGGTGCCGCCGCAAAGACATTACGGGCGTCTTCCTCGGCACGGGGCTCGGACCGCGCAGCTATTCGATCATCGAACAGGGGATGATCTCGAGGCTAATCGAGGCCAAACCGGAAGAAATGCGGGTCTTCCTGGAGGAAGCGGCAGGCATTTCAAAGTACAAGGAGCGGCGTAAGGAAACGTCGAACCGCATCAAGCACACCAGGGAAAATCTGGCCCGCCTGCAGGACGTACTGGAAGAGGTCGAAAAGCACATCAAGCACCTCGATCGCCAGGCGAAGACCGCCGAGCGGTATGGCCGCTACAAGCAAGAGGAGCGGCGCACAACCGCCGAGCTGCTTGCGCTTCGTACCCATCACCTCGATCAACAGGCGAGCGGGGCCAACGCGCGCCTGGCCGAGCGCAAGACCCGGCTCGAAGAGCAGATCGCAGGGCAGCGCAGGCTGGAGGCCGCTATCGAGGATGCTCGCATGCGTCAGTCGGAGCGGACGGATCTATTCAACGAGGTCCAGGGCCGCTACTACAAGGTTGGATCCGAGATCGCGCGGCTCGAACAATCGATCGAGCACGCCAATGAGCTTCGCGAACGCCAGGAGAAGGATCTGGAGCAAGCGATCCTGGGTGCGAAAGAGATAATCGAGCATATCGACAAGGATGAGTCGGAAATTGCGCAGCTGGAACTGACGCTCAATGAGCTGGTTCCCGGCCTGGAACAGGCAGAGCACGCCGAGACAGCTTCGGCCGATTCGCTGCAGCGGGCCGAAGCCGCGCTCGCAGACTGGCAGGAGCAATGGGACGAGTGTTCCCGCAAGTACAACCAGGCCCAGCAGCAGCGGAATATAGAGCAGACGCGTGCCGAGCAGATCGAGTCGCGAATCCACGGTTACAGCGAGCGGCGTAAGAAACTGGATGATGCTCGTTCGGCGAGCGATCACGATGCACTGAAGAAGAAGCTCGAGGATCTCACCGAGCAGGAGCAACGAAAGCGCCAGGCGCGTGACGAATTCGAACGCGCCCTCGGGGACATTGCCGAGAAGATCCGCAAGCTTCGTGAGCAGGATCAGAAACTGACACGCCTCGTGGACGAGAGGCGCGGCGCCGTACAGGCGGCACAATCGAGGTTTGCCTCTCTCGACGCACTGCAGAAAGCGGCGCTCGGTGAGGGTGACGAGGGTGTTCAGCGTTGGCTCGAAGGCGAGGGCGTCGATGGAGAACGCCGCGTCGCCAAGACGCTCGACGTTGCTGACGGCTGGGAAAAGGCGGTCGAAACGGTGCTGGGCGATTACCTGCAAGCCGTCTGTGTTCCGGACATCGAACCGCTGACGGCCACAATCTCAAGCCTCAAGTCCGGAAACGTCACACTCCTGGTGGAGGGTTCGCCGGATGCTTCCGTGGCAGGGTCCCCGGACATGCTGGCCGGTAAGGTCAGGGGCGCGCCGCAGTCGATTTCCGGGATTCTTTCGCGCGTCCGTGTAGCAGAGTCGCTCAGCGACGCACTTGCGATCCGCGAGAACCTCGGGGACAGCGAATCGGTGGTCACGGCTGATGGTATCTGGCTTGGCCGGAGCTGGTTGCGCGTATCACGTGACAAGGATTCGAAATCGGGGATCCTGTCCCGCGAACATGAGATGCGTCGCGTAAAAGCGAATCTGCGCGAATTTCGTGCGCGGTTCGAGAGTGCGCGCAAGCTGCTGACGGATGGCCGGATGCGGCTGACGCAGCTTGAGGAACGTCGCGAATCGATGCAAGGCGATGCGGCGGCGGTGATCTCCGAGTACTCGGAAGTTCGTTCGGCGCTCGATTCGCTGCGCTACCAACTGGAACAAGTAAGCGCAAGGGAAGCAGCGATCGCGCAGGAAGCACACGAGGTCGACAACGACAAGATCTCTGCTGAAGAGCAGTTGCGTGAATCGCAGCGCATGTTCGCGCAGGCAGACACCAGTCTCGAAGAGCTGGCGGCACAGAGAAGTGCCCTGGAATCACGGCGCGCGGAACTTCGTGAGGAACTCGAACGCGTGCGCGCCCAGGCCCACGAAGATCGTGATGCCGTGCAGAAGATAAGAATTCAGTTTGAGAGTCGCCGGTCGAGCAAGGAATCCGCCGCGCAGAACCTGCAGCGTATGCAATCACAGCTCAGGCAGTTCCAGACGCGTGAGCAGGACATTCGGGAGCAGCTGGAGCAACGCGAGGCGCCTCTTGCTGAGAGCAAGGTCCAGCTCGAACAGCAGCTGCAGCGGCGAGTACAGGTGGAGCAGGAGCTTGCGTCGGCTCGCCGACTCGTAGACGACGTGGACAGTGAGCTGCGTGAGCTTGATCAGAGCCGCATGCAGATTGAGCAGGCTGTCGATGCGGCTCGGAACGAGGTTAACGAAGCGGAGATGGCCCTGCGTGAGGTGCGAGTCCGACGCGAGGGTGTTGCCGAGCAGCTGGCGCAAACCGAATTCGAACTCGACTCACTCCTGGAAGGGCTCGATGAATCGGCATCGATCGAGCTGTGGGAAGAAAAGCTCGAGAAAGTGCGGCGACGCATTGATCGACTTGGCCCGATCAATCTGGCGGCGATCGACGAGTTCAAGGAGCAGTCGGAACGCAAGGAATATCTCGATTCCCAGCTTGCCGACCTTACCGACGCGTTGGAAACGCTCGAAGCGGCGATACGCAAGATCGATCGAGAGACGCGATCGCGATTCCGCGAGACCTACGAAAATGTTAATGCAGGCTTTCAGCGCCTGTTCCCGAAACTCTTTGGCGGCGGTCATGCCTACCTGGAACTTACGGGTGATGATTTTCTCTCTGCAGGCGTCACCGTGATGGCACGGCCTCCGGGCAAGCGCAACAGCACCATCCACCTGCTTTCAGGCGGTGAGAAGGCGCTGACCGCCGTCGCCCTGGTGTTTGCAATTTTTGAGCTGAATCCGGCGCCGTTCTGCCTGCTTGACGAGGTTGATGCACCGCTGGACGACGCTAATGTTGGCCGCTTCTGCGATATCGTCAAAGAGATGGCGGAAAAGGTGCAGTTCGTTTTCATCACACACAACAAGGGTACGATGGAGATGGCGCGACAACTGACTGGTGTTACCATGCAGGAGCCCGGCGTCTCCCGGCTCGTTTCCGTCGACCTCGACGAAGCGGTGAAGATGGCGGCGAGCTAGCTCAAACGAAGAAATTGGACTGATAGATGGACGGTCTGCGCTGGTTGCTGTTGCTCTTCGGACTACTGGTAATCGCCGGTGTCTACTTCTACAGTCGCCGTGAAAAATCCAGCCCCGAAACAAAGCCGTTATCATCGGGGCGCGTCGAGCCGACACTGGGATCGGAGCGATCCAAGACGGAACCGGACACGAATGATGTCTCCGACGATTCCCCGGGCGATGATGTCGCCGATGATCAGGATGCTCCGATTACGGCGGAGAACCTGCCACAGAAAATAGTGACCTTGCGGCTCGTTGCTCGAGACGGCGGTTCATTCCGCGGCGACGAACTCATTCTGAGCCTGCGCGGCATTGGCATGCGACATGGCAAGTTCGGGATTTTCCACCGCTACGACGGCAGCAACGAGGAAGACACGATCTTTAGCGCCGCGAGCCTCGTGGAACCGGGCAGCTTCGATCTCACCAATATCAAGGAGCAGGAGCTCCCTGGTATCAGTTTGTTCCTGATCTTGCCAGGACCGATGGAGGGTGCGGAGGCGTTCGACATGATGATGTCGGCAGCACGTGCGGTTGCCCAGGCCCTCAATGGAGAGTTGCTCGATGAGTCGGGCAGCACGCTCAGCATCCAGCGGGAACGCTATATGCGCGAGGAAATCATTCAGTTCGAGCACAGCATCAAGGTTGCCTGAAGCCCGACTTTCGGATCTCCGCCATGGCCGCACCCACTGATGTCGTTGCCAAGATCGAGTCTCTACGCGAGCAGATCCGTCACCACAATTACCTTTACCACGTTCTCGATGCACCCGAGATCCCCGATATCGAGTACGACCGTCTGGTTCGGGAGCTGCAAGCACTCGAGACGGAACACCCGGATCTGATAACGCCAGATTCGCCAACGCAACGCGTGGGCGCGAAGCCGATTGAAGCCTTCGGGACAATCGAACACCGCCTGCCGATGTTGTCACTGGACAATGCATTTTCCGCAGAGGAACTCCGAGATTTCCACCGACGGGTTGTCGACCGGCTTGAACTCGAGGATGGTGGAGAACACCTGTGCTATGCGGCAGAACCGAAGCTCGACGGAGCGGCGGTGAGCCTGCTTTACGTCAACGGAACGCTCCGGCAGGCGGCAACTCGTGGCGACGGTACAAAGGGCGAGGACATTACCCACAATGTCCGGACTATCGAAGCCGTTCCTCTGAGGCTGATCGGCAAAGATTATCCCGAAACGTTTGAAGTCCGTGGCGAGGTGTTCATGCCCAAAGCCGGATTCGAGGCGTATAACAAGAAGGCCAGGGAGACCGGTGAAAAAACATTCGTAAATCCGCGCAATGCGGCCGCCGGAAGCCTGCGGCAGCTGGACCCGAGGCTGACAGCGGAGCGTCCGCTGGATATATACGTCTATTCGGTGGGAATCGTGGAAGGTCGCGATTTGCCGGACGCGCACAACGAAGTTCTTGACCAGTTGCAAGGGTGGGGGCTGAAGACCTGCCCGGAACGTAGCGTGGTCGAGGGGATCGATGGCTGCCTAAATTACTACGAGGACCTTGCTGCCCGGCGTGAAGCGTTGAGTTACGAGATTGACGGCGTCGTATACAAGGTCAATAGCCGCGCCGAACAACGAGAGCTGGGTTTCGTATCCCGGGCACCACGCTGGGCAATTGCTCACAAATTTCCGGCACAAGAGGAGCTAACCGTATTAAAAGGTGTTGAGTTCCAGGTAGGACGAACGGGCGCATTGACGCCAGTGGCACGGTTGGAGCCGATTTTTGTCGGTGGCGTCACTGTCAGCAACGCGACCCTGCACAACATGGACGAGGTGACGCGCAAAGACGTTCGCATAGGCGATACCGTAATCGTCCGTCGTGCCGGGGATGTTATTCCGGAGGTTGTCAGCGTTATAACGAACCGCCGGCCCAAGGGCGCAAGAAAGGTCAAACTTCCAGCGAAGTGCCCTGTCTGTGGCTCGGCCGTGGTCAGGGAGGAGGGCGAGGCAGTCGCCAGGTGTACAGGTGGCTTGTACTGCTCCGCGCAACGCGTGGAGTCGCTCAAACACTTCGTTTCACGACGGGCCATGGACATTGACGGTCTCGGCGCAAAGCTAATAGAGCAACTCGTTAGCATTGAACGCGTAAAGACGCCGGCTGGTCTGTTCGAACTCGAGAAAGACGAGCTGGCCACTTTGGAACGGATGGGTGAGAAGTCCGCCCAGAATCTGATCGAGGCGATCGAAAAGAGCAAGGAAACGACTCTGGCACGCTTTCTTTACTCCCTGGGAATTCGCGAGGTAGGAGAGGCGACTGCGGTAAATCTGGCTTCGCATTTCGGTGGTCTCGACCCGATTATGACTGCATCAGAAGATGAGTTGCTGTCAGTAGCCGATGTCGGTCCTGTTGTTGCATCGAGGATTAGGGCCTTTTTTGCTGAGGCGCACAATCGTGAGGTCATCGCCAGACTGAAGGATGCCGGCGTGCATTGGAAAGAGTCGGCACCGCGAGCAGCACCCCAGGATGGGCCACTGGCAGGTAAGACGTTTGTGCTAACGGGGACGCTTGCTGCCATGACACGAGACGAAGCCAAGGACCGTATACAGGCGCTGGGTGGCAAGGTGACGGGCAGCGTCTCGAAAAAGACCGACTACGTCATCTTTGGTGAAAAGGCCGGATCAAAGCTT
>JBFEXY010000035.1:0-14438 GCA_041562415.1 Woeseiaceae bacterium | reverse complement strand
GATCTCGCACTCGCCGCCGAACTGGCCGGCGTCGACGTCGACACGGTTTACTCCTACAACCCCGGCTACAACCGCTGGTCAACCGACCCGGCGGGACCGCATCGGCTGGTACTGCCCGTCGCGGCCGCCGATACCTTTACGGCGGCGCTTGCCGAGGTGCCGGAGTCCGAACGTGTTCGCTGGAAGCGCCACAAAGTGAAGAACGGCGAAGCGATTTCGCAGATCGCGCTCGAGTACAACACGACCGTTGCGCAGATCCGCGAAGCCAATAACCTGCGTGGCAACATGATCCGTGCCGGGCACTACCTCCTGATCCCGGTAGCGACGCAACCACTGTCCACCTACAGCCAGAGTGCCGACGCGCGCCTCGCGAAGACCCAGAACCGCAAGCGGGATGGCAGCAAGGTCGAGCACGTTGTGCGCAAGGGCGAGAGCTTCTGGACGATCAGCCGCCGTTACAAGGTCACGCACCGGCAGCTCGCCGCATGGAACGGCATGGCCCCCGGCGATCCGCTGCCGGTCGGCCGCAAACTGGTGGTCTGGACCGACGCCGTTAACGAATCGCCGCAGGTATCGCCGGCGACGACGCTTGGCAATACGACACGGAAGCTGCGCTATACGGTGCGCAACGGCGATTCGCTGTACCTCATCGCGAACCGCTTCCGTGTATCGATCAACGACATCGCGCGCTGGAACAATATCGACAAGAACAAGATATTGCGGCCCGGGCAAAAACTGACGATGTACGTCGACGTCACCCGGCAGTCGAGCTAGCCAACTCTGCAGGAGCGCTTCTCGAACCGCGCCCGGGTCAGGGCAAGGAGCCCGGTCTGCGGTATTTGTCTCCGGGCTGCTCGCTGCGCTCGCTTTAGGCCTCGTCGACAAATTCCCCGGGCGCCTGCGGTGGCCTGTTGCGGGCGCGGTTCGAGAAGCGCTCCTAAAAGCGGGCCGCGACGGGTTACTATACGCACACAACAATTCGATTCAGGGGAATCAACATGGGATTCATGGCCGGTAAACGGGCGCTTATAGTGGGTGTCGCAAGCGACCGTTCCATCGCAACCGGGATCGCCGAAGCCTTCGCACGCGAAGGTGCCGAGCTCGCCTTTACTTACCAGAATGACAAGCTCAAGGGTCGCGTCGAGAAACTCGCCGACCGGCTAGGCCAGGACACCAACCTGCTGTTCCCCTGCGACGTGTCCTCCGACGAGGAGATCGACGCGGTGTTCGCGAACCTCGGCAAGTCCTGGGACGGTCTCGACATACTCGTGCATTCAGTAGGCTTCGCGCCGCGCGAGCAGCTCGAGGGTGGCTTCACCGAGTCGATAACGCGCGAGGGCTTCGCGATCTCGCACGACATCTCCTCCTATAGCCTGGCCGCGCTGGCGAAGGCTGCACTGCCCATGATGCAAGGCCGCAACGGCGCCATCCTGACGCTCACGTACAACGCGGCGACTCAGGTCGTGCCGAACTACAACGTCATGGGCCTCGCGAAGGCGAGCCTCGAGTCCTGCATGCGCTTCCTCGCGGCCGACCTCGGCCCGAAGGGCATCCGCGTCAACGCGATCTCGGCCGGTGCGGTGAAGACGCTCGCCGCGGCCGGTATTGGCGGTTTCCGCAAGATGCTCGGATACGCCGAGCAGGCTTCGCCGCTCAGGCGTACCGTGACGATCGAGGAGATCGGCAACACGGCGGCCTTCCTGTGTTCAGACCTTGCGAGCGGTATTACCGGTGAGACGACCTTCGTCGACGCCGGCGCCAACATCATGGGGATGGTGTTCGACGAGGACTAGCCGCGCCTTTCGGGTTGCGGATTGATCGCAACCTTCGTCTCCTCTCCCGACAAACGCGCGACAATCGTCGCGCAGGAGCAATCGCCCCATACGTTGACGCTGGTGCGCGCCATGTCGAGGAGGCGATCGAAGACGAGCAGCACACCGAGCGCCTCGAGGGGCAGGCCCACCGCGCTGAGGATGATCGCAATCGCGACGAGCGACGCCGACGGCACACCGGCAACGCCGATCGACGTCAGCAGCGCGATCGAGACGATCGAGAACTGCATGGCAAAGGTCAGTTCAAAGCCGTACGCCTGGGCGATGAAGATCGCGGCTGCGCACTCATACAGCGCCGTGCCGTTCATGTTGACCGTTGCGCCGAGCGGCAGCACGAAACTCGAGACCTTGTTCGACACGCCGACATTGTCCTCGACGGCGTCCATCGTCACGGGCAGCGTCGCTGACGACGACGCCGTCGAGAATGCCGTGAGCATCGGCTGAGCGCAGGCTTTGATGGTCCCGAAAGGCCTGACCCGGCCGACGAATCGCAGCAGCAATGGCAAAGTCACGAACGCGTGCAGGGCGAGCGCCAGCAATACGACGACGGCAAACGTTGCGAGCGGACCCGTCGCCTTGTAACCCGCCTTCGCGATCACCGCCGCGACCAGGCCGAAGACACCGATCGGCGCGAACTTCATGATCCACTCTGTCATGCGCATCATGACGTGGAAGACCGAGTCCCAGAAGCGGTACAGCGGGCTCGCGTACTCGTCCTCCAGATGCGTCATGAAGTAACCGAACAGGATGGCGAAAAAGATGATGCCGAGCATCTGGCCTTCGACCGCGGCGGCGAAGATGTTGGGCGGCACCATGCGCTGGAATATCTTCGCCACGTCCCCGAGGCCTGTGCCGGCAACGCGTTCCTCGAATTCGGCCGTCGAGGCATCGAGCGCCAGCAGGTCCTTGGCAGGTTCGCCATCCACGTAGCCGGGTCCGATGGCATTTACGAGCACCAGCCCGACGAGGATCGCGGCCAGCGTGGTGGATGCATAGAACAGCAGTGTCTTGCCGCCCAGCGCGCCGAGGTTGCCGCCAGAGCCGATGCCTGCAACGCCGACGATGATCGACGACGTAATCAGCGGCACGATGATCATCTTCAGTGCATTCAGAAAGATCGTGCCGATGTAGTCGAAGATCGCAAGATAACGAACGCCGAACAGCGTCGGCTCGACGCCTGTCGCTTCAAAATTATTGAAGACTATGCCGCCAACGATTGCGGCGATGATGATGGCGATCAGTATCTGCCAGTGCAGTTCGAGCTTGGGCATTCGTCCCCCTCCATGCGCAGCTCGCTGCTACTGTAGCAGGTCCTGTTCTTCCAATGCGTCCTGGTTGATGACGACTTCGGCTTCGTTGTACAGGGATTGCAGGAACGCAATGTAGTCGCCCAGGCCCGATTCCTGCGCAAGCTGAGCCTTGCCCGCGTCACGCTGCTCCAGCGGGATCGATTCGGGACGGCCCGGAAGTACAGCCTCGAGGCTGAATACGGTGTACGCACCGTCCAGCCCGCGCACGCGACCGGTTACCGGTGAATCCTGCGCCGGCTTCGGCGCCGCGAAAATCTCGAAGACCACCAGCTGGTCGGTCTCGGTCTGCTGCCGGGACAGCAGTGTCGGTTCGCCGACCGTCGCCCCTGCGGCCTCGGCCGCCACGCCGAAATCCTCGCCGCCGTCCACCGCTTCGAGGATCTGCTCCGCGCGTTCGGCGAGCAGCGTCTCGGCCTGTTGCGAACGGACCATCGCCTCGACCTCGTCACGCACCTCTTCGAGCGGCTGGCGTGTCGCCTGATTGTACCGCGTCACCTTGAATACCGCGGCACTCGCGGCGTCGAGTTCGATGACCTCGGAGATCTGCCCTCCGTTGAGCACGGCGTCGGCGAAAACCGCATCGATGGCAGCCTGGTTGGCGCCAAACGGCTCGGCGCCATCGCGCGTAAATCCGTCGATTGATTGCAGTTCGGCACCCACGGCCTCGGCGATTGCCTGCATATCGGTCATGTCGAACAACGCGTCCGACAGGCGGCGTTCGAACTCCAGATACAGCGACTGGGCTTCACGATCGCGCAACTCCGAGAGCAATTCACCACGCACCTGGTCGAGCGGCAGCGGACCGCGCTTCAGGACTTCGTCGAGACGTATGACATGGAAGCCGAAATCGGACCGGACCGGGCCTTCGAGATCGCCCTCCTCCATTGCGAAGATGGCTGCGCCCAGTGCCTCCGGAAGCTGCGACTCCGTCAGGACGCCGAGGTTACCGCCCTGGGGTGCCGTACCGCCGTCCATCGAGAATTCCGCCGCCAGTGCCTCGAACGAGTCGCCGGCGCGAATACGCATCAGAACGTCTTCCGCCTGCATACGCGCGGCATCCTCGTCGTCGCCGAACTGGATGAGTATGTGCCGTGCCTGGCGCTGTTCGTCCTGCAGGTAGCGGTATTTCTCGTCCTCGTAATATTGCGCCAGCCTGTCCTCGCCGATCTCGACGCCGCCGGCGACGTCCTCCCGGCTGATGCGAATGTACTGCACGTCTGCCGATTCCGGCAGCTGGAACATGGTCGGGTTGCTATCGTAGAAAGCCTGGATCTGCTCGTCGGTGATCTCGATTTCATCGGCGACCACGTCCTCGGTCAGTGTCGCAAGGCTGACCAGCCGCTGCTCCGCGGCGAGATTGAGATAGCGCCGGTACTCCGACGGTGTCACGACGGCCGACGCCATGATCGACGAGCGCAGCTGGAACTCTCGCATGAACTGGCGCTGCGATTCCTCGAACTCGCGTGGCTCGCGTCCGCGTACGGCGAGGTAGTCCACATACGTTGCACGATCGAACTTTCCGTCGACCTGGAATTCCTGTTCCTGCTGAATGAGGTTGGTCAGCTGCCTGTCGCCGATGCGGTAACCGTTCTCACCGAGGTAGTTTCGCACCAGCTGCTCGCGGATGAGGCGCTCTAGAAGCGAGCGCCGCAGCTGCTGGCGCTGTGCCGCATTGAGGCCTGCAAACTCGGGACGCTGAGTCAGTTCGGCACGGTACTGCTGTTCGAAGTAGGCGGCAGAGATCTCCTCGTCATCGACCTTGGCAGCGAAGTTCGAGCCAATGAAGTTGTAGTTGATCCCGAAGAAGACGAATGGAATACCGATCAGGGCCAGGATCACGAGGGCGAAGGTACCGGTAAACTTTTCGCGAATTTTCTGCAGCATATGAGAATCTTTCTGGCTTGGGTACGCGGACCCGGGATAAGGTCGGAAATTCTATCTGAGTGGGAGCGGTTCTGGAACCGCACCGTAGGAGCGCTTCTCGAAGCGCGGCCCGCGGTCAGCACCGATCGCGCGCCGAGGCGCGCTCCTGGATGCCTGTGGCACGACCTGAGATAAAAAACCCGGTGGGCCACAAAGGCCGACCGGGATTTTTTAGATGGCGGAGTGGACGGGACTCGAACCCGCGACCCCCGGCGTGACAGGCCGGTATTCTAACCAACTGAACTACCACTCCGAACCTTGGTGGGTGCTGACGGGATCGAACCGCCGACCCTCGCCTTGTAAGGGCGATGCTCTACCAGCTGAGCTAAGCACCCCGGATACTGAAAAGCCCGCATACACGGGCTTTTCCGGTGCCTGTGGCCCCGAAGGGCGCGCTAGTTTACAGCAGCCTTCAGGGCTTTGCCAGCCTTGAATCCGGGTACGTTACTAGCCGGAATCTGGATGGTTTCGCCGGTCCTGGGATTACGGCCGGCGCGTGCGGCGCGAGCCTTAACCGAGAACGTTCCAAAGCCTACGAGCGACACCGAACCACCATTCGCCAATGTCCCCGTAACGCTGTCAAGCACTGCGTCGACCGCCTTCGTTGCGTCCGCCCTGGACAAACCAGCACTACCAGCAACCGCGTCAATCAGTTCTCCCTTGTTCATAGCTTCACCCTTGCAGATTGATTGTGAAAAGATCAATCCAGCGCGCGCCCCCTTAAAGTTCGCAATCCGCTGAATCGCCGCCGCTGGCTCCGTGCATCCACCGGCGACTGCGATGCTTATACCAACTGGCCCCTAGGGGGTCAAATATCCTTTAACCACGCGGGTTTCAGGACATCAATGCGGCCTGACTACGTCTTCTGATTTTTGCTCTTTCGAGGCCGCTTTCGGCTTCGATTCGGGACCTTCGGATTTGGTCTTCGGAACCGGCATGTGGGTCAATGCCTGCTCCAAAACCTGGTCGATCCATTTCACTGGAACAATCGTCAGCTTGTCCTTGATGTTCTTCGGAATTTCCGCCAGGTCCTTTTCGTTTTCCTGGGGAATCAAGACCGTTGAAATACCGCCACGGTGAGCCGCCAGCAGCTTCTCCTTCAGGCCTCCTATCGGCAGTACTTCACCCCGCAGCGTGATCTCACCGGTCATGGCTACATCGCTCCTCACGGGGATGTCGCATAATGCCGACACCAGCGAAGTACACATGCCAACTCCCGCACTCGGACCATCCTTCGGAGTAGCTCCTTCGGGCACGTGAATGTGCACATCGAGCTTCTGGTGGAACTCCGGATCGATGCCGAGCACCTTCGCCCGGCTGCGTACGACGGTCATCGCGGCCTGGATGGATTCGGTCATGACCTCGCCGAGCTGCCCGGTATGAGTCAGCTTGCCCTTGCCCGGTACAACCGCACCCTCGATGGTCAGTAGTTCACCGCCCACCTCGGTCCACGCGAGTCCCGTGACCTGTCCGACCTGGTCTTTCTCCTCGGCCTTGCCATAGCGAAAACGACGCACGCCAAGGTATTTCTCGATGCTCTTCGGCTGAATGGTCACACGGCTCTTGCGTGGCTTCAGCAGCAGTTGCTTCACGACCTTGCGGCAGATCTTCGAGATCTCGCGTTCCAGGTTGCGAACGCCGGATTCGCGCGTGTAATGCTGGATGATGTCACGGACCGTGCTCTCGGCGATGAGCAACTCGTTTTCCTCGAGACCGTTCTCCTTCATCTGTTTCGGGATCAGGTAGCGCGTCGCGATATTGAGTTTCTCATCCTCCGTGTAACCGGGGATGCGGATGACTTCCATGCGATCGAGCAGCGGCGCCGGAATATTCAGGCTGTTTGCCGTGCAAACGAACATGACGTCCGATAGATCGAAATCGACCTCCAGGTAGTGGTCCTGGAACGTGGAGTTCTGTTCCGGATCGAGAACTTCGAGCAAGGCCGACGACGGGTCGCCACGAAAGTCCATGGCCATCTTGTCCACTTCGTCGAGCAGGAACAGCGGGTTCCTTACACCGGTCTTGCCGAGATTCTGGATGATCTTGCCCGGCATTGAACCGATGTAGGTACGACGGTGACCGCGGATCTCGGCTTCGTCGCGGACGCCTCCGAGCGACATACGCACGAACTCACGGTTCGTCGCACGCGCAATACTCTGGCCCAGCGATGTCTTTCCCACACCCGGCGGGCCGACCAGACAC
This sequence comes from Woeseiaceae bacterium, assembly GCA_041562415.1. Classification (GTDB taxonomy): domain Bacteria; phylum Pseudomonadota; class Gammaproteobacteria; order Steroidobacterales; family Woeseiaceae; genus UBA1847. The sequence continues at coordinate 7,171 of JBFEXY010000035.1, read as the reverse complement.
AGGATAGGACCCTTGAGTTTCTTCACGCGCTGCTGCACGGCGAGGTACTCGAGAATCCGCTCCTTCACCTTTTCGAGGCCGTAGTGATCTGCCTCGAGCACGTCTTCGGCACGCTTCAGGTCCTTGATTACTTTGCTCTTTTTCTTCCACGGCGCTTTCAGCAACCAATCGATGTAGTTGCGCACCACGGTAGCTTCGGCCGACATCGGCGACATGAGCTTGAGCTTGTTGAGCTCCGAGGTCGCCTTCTCCTTGGCTTCTTTCGACATGCCGGCTTTCTCGATCTTTTGCTCGAGGTCAGTGATTTCGTTGGGCGCGTCTTCCATCTCGCCGAGTTCTTTCTGAATGGCCTTCATCTGCTCATTCAGGTAGTACTCGCGCTGGCTCTTTTCCATCTGCTGCTTGACGCGGCCGCGGATGCGCTTCTCGATCTGCAGTACATCGATCTCACCTTCGATGATGCCGAGGATCTGCTCGAGCCGCGTCTTGATGTCCTGGATTTCGAGGATGCGCTGTTTCTCGGACAGCTTCAGCGACATATGCGCTGCCACGGTGTCCGCAAGGCGCCCTGGTTCGTCGATGCCGGACAGCGACGTAAGAATCTCGGGCGGCACCTTCTTGTTGAGTTTCACGTACTGTTCGAACTGAGCGATGATCGAGCGCACAAGCACGTCGATCTCGCGCTCGTCATGGCGATCATCCTCGTCGAGGATCGTGATATCCGCGGCGAAATGATCACCTACGGCAATGTTTTCGATACTCGCGCGCTCGCCGCCCTCGACCAGCACCTTTACGGTTCCATCCGGCAGTTTGAGAAGCTGCAGGATCGTCGCCAGCGTGCCGACATCGTAAAGATCTTCAGGCTGCGGATCGTCCAGATCCGCCGTCTTCTGAGCGACCAGCAGGATGCGCTTGCCGGCGTTCATTGCACGGTCCAGAGCGACGATCGACCGCTCCCGACCCACGAACAGCGGAATCACCATGTGCGGATAGACCACGACGTCGCGGAGCGGCAGTACCGGGATACCGGTGTCGTTCGTCTCTTGTATGTCGGTCGTCAAATTTTCTTCAGACACAAAAAATACCTCTACCAGGGACTGAGTCGAGATGAGGCTGGAAGCCGGAAATAAAAGGGGGTGGGCCGCAATTAATGCGCCAAAGCGGCCTGCAGCCGGACGCGATCGGCGCAATGCAGGGCGCTACCCTCGTGTGTGACCATTCGGCTTCTTTCAATTGCCCCCCTTCCCAAGCGACAGGGGCGTGAACAAAGCGTTATGCGCCGTCGGAACCCGTCGGTCGCGGTGACTGCTGTTCGATGTTTGCGGTCGGACTCTCGTCCGACTCGTAAATGACGTAAGGCTTGGTCTCGCCCGTCACAACGGCTTCGTCGACCACGACCTTTTTCGCGCTCGCTGTCGAGGGAAGGTCGTACATCGTGTCGAGCAGAACGTTCTCCAGAATCGTTCTCAAACCGCGAGCACCGGTCTTGCGCTCCATGGCCTTCTTCGCGACGGCGCGCAACGCATCGTCGCGGAACTCCAGCTCCACGCCTTCCATGTCGAACAGCTTCTTGTACTGCTTGGTCAGCGCGTTCTTCGGCTCGAGGAGAATGGTAATGAGCGCCTCTTCGTCGAGTTCCTCGAGCGTCGCCACGACTGGCAAACGGCCCACGAACTCGGGTATGAGGCCGTAGCGAATCAGGTCTTCCGGTTCGACGTCGGTCAGCAGTTCGCCGATGCTCTGTTCATCCTCATCGCTCTTCACCTCGGCCGTAAAACCGATACCGGCCTTCGAGGAGCGATTCAGGATGATCTTGTCGAGGCCAGCGAACGCACCACCACAGATGAACAGGATGTTCCCGGTATCCACCTGCAGGAACTCCTGCTGCGGGTGCTTGCGCCCACCTTGCGGCGGCACCGAGGCGATCGTGCCCTCGATGAGCTTCAGCAGCGCCTGCTGAACACCTTCACCCGACACGTCACGTGTGATCGAGGGATTGTCCGACTTGCGCGAAATCTTGTCGATTTCATCAATGTAGACGATGCCCGTCTGCGCTTTGTCGACGTCGTAGTCACACTTCTGCAGGAGCTTCTGGATGATGTTCTCGACGTCCTCGCCAACGTAGCCCGCCTCGGTAAGCGTCGTGGCATCGGCGATCGTGAACGGAACGTTCAGGAGCCTGGCCAGCGTCTCGGCCAGCAGCGTCTTGCCGCAACCTGTCGGGCCGATCAGCAGGATGTTCGACTTCGCAAGCTCGATATCATCCTTGCTGCGATCGTCCAGCCGGTCATTGAGACGCTTGTAATGGTTGTAAACGGCGACAGCCAGGACCTTCTTGGCCCGAGCCTGGCCGATGACGTACTCGTCGAGTATCGCGTTGATCTCCTGCGGCTTCGGCAGCTTGTCGCGGCCAGCCTCGCCGGAGTCCTCGAGTTCTTCGCGAATGATGTCGTTACACAGCTCGACGCATTCGTCGCAGATGAAAACAGAGGGGCCCGCAATCAGCTTGCGTACTTCGTGTTGGCTCTTGCCGCAAAAAGAACAGTAGAGGAGTTTTCCGTCTTCGCTCTTACCGCGGGTCTCATCGCTCATGCAGGATTGGCCTCTGTTGCTCGAAAATCAGTCTCTTACGATTGGGACTGTATATAACATGCGAAATTTCGAGGTGCAAAGCGGCACGTCTCATATGCGACGAAAAGCACCCTAAAGGATTGATTTTAATGGGATCAGTCCTTTTTCTTGTCCTTCATTTCGCTACGCTGGGCCAGGACCGTGTCGATGAGCCCGTATTTGACCGCCGCCTCGGAGCTCATGAAGTTATCCCGCTCGAGGTCTTTCTCGATGGTCTCGACGGTCTGCCCGGTGTGTTTCGCCATAATCTCGTTCAGCCGGCGCTTCAGTTCAAGGACCTCTTTCGCGTGGATGCTGATGTCCGTGGCCTGCCCCTGAAAACCGGCGCTCGGCTGGTGCACCATCACCCGCGAGTGCGGCAGCGCCGCCCGCTTGCCGTGCGTGCCGCCAGCCAGCAACAGGGCACCCATGCTCGCGGCCTGGCCGATGCAAATTGTGGAGATGTCGCAGTTGATGAACTGCATCGTGTCGTAGATCGACAGCCCCGAGGTAACCGCGCCACCTGGCGAATTGATGTAAAGATGGATGTCCTTGTTCGGGTTCTCCGACTCGAGGAACAGCAGTTGCGCAACCACGAGGTTGGCCATGTGGTCTTCCACCGGCCCCACGATGAACACGACGCGCTCTTTCAGGAGTCGCGAGTAAATGTCGTACGCTCGCTCCCCGCGTGCCGTTTGTTCGACGACCATTGGGACGAGGTTCAATGCGGTTGCGTTCATTAGGTGTGCCTGCTCCAGTTCTGAAGTGCTCATTTTCTCACGAATCCGTATGTTCAGGTAAGCCAATATGACCGTCAGCCATTCATGAATTCCTTGAAACTGACTTTCTTCATTTTGACCTTGCCGTGCTCCAGCAGCCAGTCGAACGCCATCTGTTCCAACACGATCGGCTCGACCTGCTGCCGCACCTGCGGCGTACCCATGTACATATTGACCATCTCGTCGAAATTCTCGTAGCCGGCGCACATGTCCTCGACGTGCGCTCGTACGAGTTCTTCGCTGAGCGTCAGGTTCTGGACCACAATCAACTGCCGGATGAGCAATCCGAGTCGGACTCGCTTCTCGGCAGACTCCGCGAAATTCTCGAGGGGCGGAGCCTGGCTGTGGTCCTCGATGCCGAGCCGCTGCATTGCCTCGTGCTGCATCGAATGCATTTCCTGGTGCTTGAGCGCCTTCGGGATCTCGATCGGGTTTGCGGCCAGCAGTTCCTCCATGATCTGCTCCCGCACCTGGGCCTTCACCTTCTGGTCCGACTCGTGGCGCATGTTATCGATGACGTCCGCCTTGAACCGCTCCAGGCCGCCCTCCTTGACGTTGAACATCTCGGCCAGTTCGTCATCCACCGGCGGCAGCGTCTCTTCCTCGACGCGATGCGTCTGGATCGTGAACTCGACTTTCTGGCCCTGCAGGTCCTCGGCGTGGTAGTCCTTCGGGAACTTGACCTTGAAGGTTTTCTCATCGCCAGCCTTGATGCCGGTGAGGCCTTTTTCGAAATCCGGGAGCATCTGGCCCTGGCCGAGAATCACGGGCACTTCCTTGCCCTGTCCGCCCTCGATGGGCTCGCCCTTCAACCTGCCCTCGAAGTCGACGATGACCCGATCACCCTTCGCACTCGCCCGATCGACCTCGGCCCAGGTCGCTTTCTGCTTCCTGAGATTCTCGATCATGTCGTCAACGTCGCCGTCCCCGATTTGGACCTCCGGCTTCTCCACCTTGATCTTGTCGAGCCCTTTGAGCTCTATCTCGGGCATGACTTCGAACGTCGCAACGTACGTGAAGCCCTTACCGTCCCCCTCGGTTTCCGTCTCGATCTTCGGTCCGCCCGCCGGGTTCAGGTTTTCCTGCTGCACGGCGTCGGAGTAGCTTTGCTGCATCAGGTCCGACAGGACTTCCTGGCGGATCTGCGCGCCGTAACGCTGCTTCACGACCTTCGGCGGAACCTTGCCGGGGCGAAAGCCCTTGATCTTGACGTTCTTGCGAACCGACTTGAGGCGGCTATCGACCTCTTTCTCGATGCGTTCGGCGGGCAACTCGACGCGCATGCGCCGCTCCAGCGTTCCCGTCGATTCGACAGTGACCTGCATGTTTTCAATCCTTCCCGTCGCCAGGCGTGCGGATCACACGACTGCCGAAAATATAGTTATTAAATTTCAATGGGTTAGACAGCGAGAGCTGGTGCGAAAGGAGAGACTCGAACTCTCACGGGTTACCCCACAGGAACCTAAATCCTGCGCGTCTACCAATTCCGCCACTTTCGCTTGACCGAGCCCGGCCTGACTAAGGAACCCGTAACTACCGTCCAGCCGGACATTATAACCAAGATTCGGTGCTTATTGGGGCTTCTCGATGCCTCGTGACATACAGGCAACAACGATTGCCAATCCGGCCGGCAATCGTACTAGGATATCGTTACGTACATCCTATTTTTCGAGCCCAGCAGTGGATACCAGCAACAATGACGACTCGATGCCCGGTACCGGCATGGACGTCTCCGACCTGCGCCGTTCTGCAAGCGGACCGGCGCTCGAGCGCGAGGATCTCGACGACGACCCGATCCTGCAGTTCGAACGCTGGTTTCGAGACGCATGCGACTCGGATCGCATGGATCCGAACGCAATGACGCTGTCCACGGTAGATGCGAACCATCGCCCTGCCTCGCGCACGGTCTTGCTGAAATACTTTGACGCACGTGGATTCGTGTTCTTCACCAACCTCGAAAGCAGCAAAGCCGGCCACATCGCACTCAACGCGAACGTCGCCCTGCTGTTCTTCTGGCGCGAGCTCGGCCGGCAGATCTCGATCCGTGGCAGCGCCGAGAAAATCCCGACGAGCGAGACACTCAGGTACTTCGCGACCCGGCCTCGAGGCAGCCAGATCGGCGCCTGGGTATCGCCCCAGAGCAGTATCGTATCTACACGCTCACTGCTGGAAGCGAAATTCGAGGAGTTGAAGCAGAAATTCCGCGATCGGGAGATACCGCTGCCGTCGTTCTGGGGCGGCTACCGTGTGACACCGCTGGAAATCGAGTTCTGGCAAGGGCGCGAAAACCGCCTTCACGACCGCTTCTTGTATACGAGACAGGACGATGACCGCTGGCGAATCGACCGCCTCGCGCCCTGAGTCCGAGGCCATGCACAGTAACCTGGAGTCCCTCAGGCAGCAGCTTCAATGCATTCGGGAGCGCGCCGAGGCGCTGGAGTTGCGGTTCGAAAGCGAGTTGCGGCAGGTCCACCCGACATTCGCGGCGAGCGCTCGTAACCTGCTGCATTACGTTGCGCTGCGCCAGTTCGATATCGGCGAACTGCAGGAGCAACTGGCGGAACTCGGCCTTTCCTCCCTGGGCCGCTCGGAGCACCACGTACTGGCTAGCATTCATGCCGTTCAGCATGCGTTGCTGCGGCTCTACTCCGACGGTGCATTGGAAAGCGATGCAAGCCACCTGCCCTTCCCGCCAGGAGAGAAACGCCTGCAGCTGCATACAAAGGCGCTGCTCGGCGAGCCGCCTGCCAAGCGCGCCGTACCGATTATGGTGACGCTGCCCATCGAAGCGGCCGACGACTACGGTTACGTGCAGGATCTCATGGCGGCCGGCATGGATCTGGCGCGAATCAATTGCGCGCACGATATGCCGGAGACCTGGCTACGCATGATCCGCAATGTGCGGCGCGCAAGCGAGAAGCTCGGCAGGCCCTGCCGAATCATGATGGACCTCGGCGGCCCAAAGTTCCGCACCGGGCAGTTGCAGCCCGGTCCCAAAGTATCGAGGCTGCGGCCAAGGCGCGACGCACTCGGCCAGGTGCTCGCTCCGCGGCGGGTGCGCTGCGTTCCGGACGACGAACCGTGGACCGGCACTAAATCCGCTGTCATTCCGGTGCCGCGCCGGGCTATCGAGCTGGCGGAGATCGGCGACTTGCTGCGCTTCAAAGACACGCGCGGCCGGCGCCGCAAACTCGAGGTAGTACTCAAGGACAATAAGGGGCTGGTGCTGGAGCTTTACAAGACGGCCTATATCGGCACCGACCTGAGCTTTCGGCTGGTGTCGCGGACGACGGGTGAAGAACTGGAATTTCGCTTTGGCGAACTACCTCCGGTGGAACAGCCCATCATGCTGCACGTCGGGGATCCGCTGATTCTGACGCGGGACGGAGCGCAGGGTGCACCTGCCGTGCTCGACAAGGACGACATTGTAACGACGCCCGCTCGCGTTTCGTGCCGGCCGGTCGAAATATTCGAACAGGTAGCGATCAGCGATCCGGTAAGCCTCGACGACGGGCGCATCGAAGGAATCGTCGAGGAGGTATCAGGCGACGAGATCCTGGTGCGCATAACCAGCGCGAAACCGACCGGCAGCCGGCTGCGAAGCAACAAGGGCATCAACTTTCCGGGCACGGACCTCGACCTCGAGGGCATTACGGTCAGGGATCGAGAAGATCTCGCATTCGTCGTCGAGCATGCCGACGTCGTGGCGCTCTCCTTTGTACGCCGGCCAGAGGACGTCATCGCCTTGCAGGAAGAGTTGAGCAAGTACCCGGAGCGGGACG
>JBFEXY010000034.1:0-14542 GCA_041562415.1 Woeseiaceae bacterium | reverse complement strand
GCTTACGCGGTCGGTACGCTGAGTCTGGCGCCTTATGCAACAGCCGCCGCATTACGTATTAGTAACGAGTAGAATCCCCGCCCATGTGGAAATGGTTTCACCAGTTGGCCTCGCCGCCACACTTCTATAGGATTGCCCCGGCCTTCAGCCTCTGCTTGCTGCTGCCGGGCCTTGCCCTCATCGCCTACGGTGTCTACGCCGGCCTGTTCCTGGCGCCGATGGACTACCAGCAGGGTGATGCTTTCCGGATTATCTATATCCATGTACCGTCGGCGTACCTGTCGATGATGGCGTACATGATAATGGCGGTCGCGGGCGGCATCGGCCTGATCTGGCGCATGAAGCTCGCGCACGCCGTCGCTGCCTCCGCCGCTCCGCTCGGTGCGTGGTTTACGTTCCTCGCGCTGGCCACCGGCTCGATCTGGGGCCGGCCGATGTGGGGAACCTGGTGGGAATGGGCGGACCCGCGCATGATGTCGGAGCTTATCCTGCTGTTTTTCTACTTCGGCTACATGGCGCTCAGGGCCGCGATCGACGATACCGCCAAGGCGGACAAGGCCAGTGCGCTCCTCGCGCTGGTGGGGGTCGTAAACGTCATCATCGTCCATTACTCGGTCGAGTGGTGGAGTTCGCTGCACCAGGGCCGGACGATCATGGCCGAAGAGGGCCCCGCGATGGATCCGGGCATGCTGTATCCGCTGCTGGCCAATATATTCGGGTTTACGCTCCTGTTCGGGTCGCTGCTGCTGCGGCGCACCCGTACCGAGGTGCTGTTCCGCGAACGGCGGACGCGATGGGTTAAGGAAATGATTTTGGCTCCGGAGGGTCAAAGCTGATGGAAAGTCTTGCGATGGGAGGCTATGGCGCTTATGTCTGGACCTGTTTTGGCCTGGCGGCGGCGGTGCTGATCATCAATGAATGGCGGGTGCGTGCCCGCCAGGCAGCTGTGTACAAGGAAATCGAAGTGCGAATCAAAGCACTGGAGGATAGTGCATGAAACCCAGGCAGCAGCGAATGCTGGCCGTTGGCCTCGTTGCGGTCGGACTGGCGATCGCGGCGACGTTCACGTTGCGGGCGTTCAAAGACAACATGATGTTCTTCGTGGAGATCTCCGACGTGATGGCGGGGAATTACCCCAAGGAACGCAATTTCAGGATCGGCGGGCTCGTGGTCGCGGGTACCGTGGAGCGCGAGCAAGGCTCGCTGGACATGTCGTTCATGGTGACCGATACGCGCTGTGCGCTGCCGGTTACCTACACTGGCGTGGTGCCCGACCTGTTCCGAGAAGGCCAGGGCGTGGTCGCGCACGGGCGCATGAACGGCACCGGCACCTTCGTTGCCGACAAGATCATGGCTAAGCACGACGAGGAGTACATGGCCCCGGAGGTGGCGGAGTCGCTGGCCAAGCACGTCCAGGACCAGACCGAATCCGTGCAGCACCTGTCGATGGAGTGCAGTCCAAATGATTCCTGAGATCGGTCATTTCGCGCTGATCCTGGCGCTGTCTCTGGCCATCTGCCAGGGCTTATTTCCGCTGCTGGGCGCACATCGTAACGACGAGACGATGATGGCGGTCGGGCGCACGGCAGCCAACGGGCAGTTGTTCTTCGTCACCTTCGCCTTCGGCTGTCTCGTGTGGGCGTTCGTGCAGAGCGATTTCTCGGTCCTCTACGTGGCCAACCACTCGCAGCTGTCGCTTCCCACGATCTACAAGGTATCCGCCGTGTGGGGCGCGCACGAGGGCTCGTTGCTGATGTGGATCCTGATCCTCGCGATCTGGACGGTCGCTGTCAGTTATTTCAGCCACAACCTGCCGCAGGCGTTCTCGGCGCGCGTGATCGGTGTGCTCGGGCTGTTGTCCACGGGCTTCCTGCTGTTCACCCTGCTGACGTCGAATCCCTTCGAGCGGCTGGTGCCGGCGCCGGCCGACGGCGCGGACCTGAACCCGCTGTTGCAGGACCCGGGTCTCGCCATCCATCCGCCTATCCTGTACGCGGGGTACGTGGGCTTCTCGGTAGCATTCGCGTTCGCAATCGCGGCGATGCTCAGCGGCAACCTGGACCGGACGTGGGCGAAGTGGACCCGCCCCTGGACGACGGTGGCCTGGCTGTTCCTGACGATCGGGATCGCGCTCGGCAGCTGGTGGGCCTATTACGAGCTCGGCTGGGGCGGCTGGTGGTTCTGGGATCCGGTCGAGAACGCCTCGTTCATGCCGTGGCTGGTCGGTACGGCGCTGATTCATTCGCTCGCGGTCACGGAGAAGCGCGGCCTGTTCAAGAGCTGGACGCTGTTGCTCGCCATCGCGGCCTTTTCGCTCAGCCTGCTCGGTACCTTCCTGGTGCGCTCGGGCATCCTGGTGTCGGTGCATGCATTTGCGACCGACCCGACGCGCGGATTCTTCATTCTCGGGTTCCTCGGCATCGTCATTCTCAGCGCGTTGATCCTGTATGCCTGGCGGGCGCCGGCGCTCGATTCGGCGGCGGGCTTCAAGCCGCTGTCGCGCGAGACCTTCCTGCTGCTGAACAACGTGCTGCTGGTGATCGCGGCATTGCTGGTTTTCGCCGGCACACTCGCGCCACTGGTCGTCGAAGTGCTTAACGCCGGCAAGATCTCGGTCGGTGCGCCCTGGTTCAACATCGCGTTTGCCATTCCGATGATTCCACTGGTGCTGCTCATGGGGCTCGGCATGCATGCGGCCTGGCGTTCGCAGCCCGTGCAGCCCTGGCTGCGTATCCTGCGTGTTCCCGCCGTCATCGCACTGGCTGTCGGCATTGGAATCCCGGTAGCGTATGGAAACGCGTTCGGTGCAGTTGCCGTGATTGGCAGCATTGCCGGCGTGTGGATCATCGTGGTGTCGCTCCTTCAGCCGCTGCGCGCGTGGCGCAGCCGGGTGCGTCTGACGCCTGCGGTGCTGGGCATGTCCGTTGCCCATATCGGCGTCGGCCTGTTCGTGCTTGGCGTCACGATGGTTAACACGTTCGGAATCGAGACGGACCGCGCTTTGCGCCCCGGCGAGTCGATCGAGATCGGCAAGTACCAGTACGAGATGCGCGAGTTGCGCGATGTGCAGGGACCGAACTACACGGCACGAGAGGCCGTCATCGAGATCCGGCGCAACGGTGAATTCGTTGCCGAGGTCCGGCCCCAGAAGCGCCAGTATCTCGTACAGAAGAGCCCGATGACGGAAGCGGGCATCGACGCCGGCCTGATGCGCGACCTGTTCGTTGCAATGGGCGACCAGATCGGTCCCGACACCTGGAGTGTGCGCGTGCAGTACAAGCCGATGATCCGCTTCATCTGGCTGGGCTGTCTCGTCATGGCGCTCGGCGGACTGATCGCCGCCAGCGACCGTCGTTACCGCACCGCAAGGGCCGAAGCGCCCGCGGGCGCGGCAGCAGCGGAGGCGGCCTGATGCGGTTCGCGATCCCTATTGTTGTCTTCCTGCTCCTGGTCGTCGTGTTCTCGTTCGGCCTGTTCAACGATCCGCGCGAATTGCCGTCGCCGTTTCTCGGCGAGCAGGCGCCGACCTTCCAGGTCGCGTCGCTCACGGAACCGGAGCGGATGGTGGGGTCGTCCGATTACGCGGGCAAGATGGCGCTGGTCAATGTCTGGGCGACCTGGTGCGGCGGCTGCCGGCAGGAGCACGGTTTCCTGATGCAGCTCGCGCGCACCGGCGCGATACCGATCTACGGCATCAACTGGCGTGACAATCGCGAAGAGGCGTTGCGCTGGCTCAACCAACTCGGCGACCCGTATCAGTTCTCTGCGTACGACGAGGATGGCCGCGTAGGCATCGACTGGGGCGTCTACGGCGCGCCGGAGACGTTCCTCATCAGCCCCGACGGCATCGTCCTGCACAAGCACCTCGGGCCGCTCACCGCAGCGATCTGGCAGGAGGATTTCGTGCCGCTGATTGAAGCTGGAGGGCCGGCATCATGAGAAAGCTCGTTGCTTGCGCGATGCTCGTCCTGCTTGCCTCTTCCGCACTGGCAATTGACGTCGACAAAGCGTTCGACGATCCAGAATTGCAGGCGCGCTATGAACACATCATCGAGGAAGTCCGCTGCCTGAAGTGCCAGAACCAGAGCATCAAGGACTCGAACGCGTTCCTCGCCGGCGACCTGCGGCGCGAAATCCGGCGCATGCTGGGCGAGGGCAAGACGGACGAGGAGATCTACGATTTTCTGGTCACTCGCTACGGTGAATTTGCGCTCTACCGCCCGCGCATGTCGGGCAAGACGCTGATTCTGTGGATCGCGCCGATTGCGCTGCTGCTCGCCGGCGGATTCGTGCTCGTGAACATCCTGCGACGTCGCATGGCCATGCCCATCGACGGCGACGCCGCGGCCGAGGAGTAGAAAAGCCATGCTGTGGTTAGCGCTTGGTGTGATGAGTTTTGCGGGCGTCGTTTTCACGGTCTGGCCGTTCCTCCAGCAGAACTCCCGCAATTTCGCGGCAGTGGCGGGCGCCGTATTGTTCGTCGTCGCTTCGTCGGCCGGCCTGTACGCCAAGCTAGGCAGCCCGGGACTGGAGAACGAAAGGCCGACTCACGGCGGCGACGGTCCGGGTAGCGACATGATCCAGGTGGTGGAGGGGCTTGCGCAGCGTCTCGAGCAAAACCCGGACGACGTCAACGGCTGGCGCATGCTGGGCCGGTCTTACATGTCACTCAATAATCATCCAAAGGCCATTGCTGCCTTCGAGCGGGTCGTCGATCTCGAGGACGGGCAATCTGCGCAGAGCCTGGTCGAACTGGGCGAAGCCGTACTGGCGGCCGAAGGCGGGCAGACCATGTCCCCTCGTGCCATGTCGTTGTTCGAGAACGCGCTCGCCGTCGAACCCAACAACCAGGCGGCACTGTTCTGGGGCGGTCTCGCCGCGGTTAATCGCGGTGATACGGAGGGCGCCGCAGACCGCTGGGAGCGTTTGCTGGGGACGAACCCGCCGGCTGACATTCGCGGTGTCATCGAACAACGCGTGGCCGAATGGCGCGGCGAGACGCCGCCGCCGGCAGCGGCGAGCATGGATCAGCCGGCACCGGCCCCGACGACACCTGAACCCGCGCCGCTGGAAGATGGTGCGATCGTGAGTGCCAGTATCGCGTTGTCCGATGCGGCGCGGAGCGCACTGCCGCAGGATGCGATCGTGTTCGTGATTGCGCGCGATCCGGCCCAGCCGTCGCCACCGATCGCGGTAACGCGGCGCAGGCTCTCGGAGCTGCCCGCCGTCGTTCAGCTTGGCGACCGGGAATCGATGGTGCCCGGCCGGGAGCTATCAGGTTTCGAAGAGTTCGAGCTCGTTGCGCGCGTATCGTTGTCCGGTCAGCCTGTCAGCCAGGCGGGTGACTGGTTCGGCAGCGTCATCGTAAAGCCGGCCGAGAATGGCTCGATAGCGCTATCGATCGATACGCCGGTCGAATAACACACAGATCGTGGCATTACCCGAATCCCTCGCCGATAAGCTGCGCGTTCCGCTCATCGGCGCGCCGATGTTTATCGTATCGGTACCCGACCTCGTCGTTGCCCAATGCACGGCCGGCATCGTCGGCTCGTTCCCGGCGCTCAACGCGCGGCCGCAGGAGCGCCTCGACGACTGGATAGCGGATATCAAGGCACGCCTCGCTGCGTATGCGGAGGCCAATCCGGGAGCGCCCGTTGCGCCCTTCGCCGTGAACCAGATCGTTCACGGCAGTAACACCCGCCTCATGGCCGACATGGAAACCTGCGTACGGCACGAGGTGCCCATCATCATTACGAGCCTGCGTCCGCCTGGCGACGTCGTGGACGCCGTGCACAGTTACGGCGGCCTGGTGTTCCATGATGTCATCAGCCTGCGGCACGCGCACAAAGCGATGGAGCAGGGCGTGGACGGCATCATCGCGGTATGTGCAGGTGCAGGTGGCCATGCGGGGCCGTTGAGTCCATTTGCGCTGGTCAAGGAGATCCGGCGCGAATTCGATGGTGTCTTGATCCTGTCGGGCGCGATGTCGAGCGGCGGTGACATACTGGCGGCGCAGGCCATGGGGGCCGACCTTGCCTACATCGGCACGCGCTTTATCGCGACGCGCGAGGCGAACGCCCCGGATGAGTACAAGCAGATGATCGTTTCCAGCAAGGCGTCGGATATCGTATACACGCCGGTGTTTACAGGCGTGCACGGCAGCTACCTGCGAGGCAGCATCGAAAACGCCGGCCTGGATCCGGACAACCTGCCTGACGTGGACAAATCTGCGATGGACTTTGCAAGTTCCGCCAAATCGGGTGCGAAGGCGTGGCGCGATATATGGGGAGCGGGACAGGGCGTAGGCAGCATTGACGACGTCCTGCCTACGCACGATCTCGTGCGGCGCATCGAAGCGGAGTACCAGTCTTCCCGTGCACGGCTTCTTGGAACTGATCGGAGCCCGGCTTGAAGATCGTCGCGCTGTCCTACCTGTTCGTTGCCATCGGCGGCGGCCTCGGGGCAATTGCGCGATTCGCTCTTAACGTGTTCCTGCAGCGGGATACCGTGTTTCCGTGGGGGACGCTGGCTGCCAATCTTCTCGGATGCCTCGCTATGGGCATCATTGCGTATCTCGTCGCGGCATCCTCGTGGTTCAACGAGGCGGGCATAATTCCGGATCAGTACCGCCTGCTCTTCGCCATCGGCTTCTGCGGCAGCTTCACAACGCTCTCCGCGCTGGTCATGGAGTTGCACACGATGCTGCAGAGGGGCGAATTGTTCGGCTCGTTTTCCTACATGGCGGTGACGATGCTGGGCGGCTTCGCCTGCTTTTACCTGGGCTTTATCGTGACGCGAGCGCTGTCACCTATGTCAGGCGCCTGACGCCAGATTCAAGGATTTCCATGATCGGCTCGAGCCACTGGTCGTGCTCGGGCTTCATCAGGACTGAACGCAGGCAGGTAACGGTGTCCGTGGTCGCGCGGATTTCCGGGGCACAGGTGGTCAGCATTTCTGCGGGTATCTCGATCAATGCCAGGTGCAGGTTGTCCTCTGCAGCCAGCTGAAAGAGCTGCTTTGCGCGCGCGGAAGCTGTGTCCGTGTCCGGCGCGCCGACCGCGTACACCACGATATCCAGTGCCGGGTGCGTCAGCGGGTGGAACGACGGGCTTGCGTCGAGACGGGTCCGGAAATCCCGCGCAGTCTGCAGACAACGGTCCAGATCCCTGGAAAACGCCCCCCCTCTGACCGGCGGCAGCAGCTGGTGCGTTGCCCACAAGGCGACCGCCGAGGCGCCGGGCCGGGAACATTCTAGGCTGATTTCGCCGAGATGCAGCTCGTCGGAGCTGAAATAGGTAAACGGCGAGTCGTGCTTGTAGAAGCGGCCGTTGGCCGGGTCGCGGAACAGCACGCAGCCGCAGCCGTAGGGTTGCAGGCCGTGCTTGTGCGGGTCGATAACGATGGAATCGACATCTCGCAAGTGGTCGAAGCTGGCGCGAGCATCGTCACCCAGCTTGCTGGCAAGTGTGAAGTAACCGCCATAGGCCGCATCAGCATGGACACGGATTCCGGATTTCCCGGCACGCTCAAGGATGGCGGGCAGTGGATCGACGTCGCCAAACCCGGTTGTTCCGATGGTTGCGACGATGGTGCCAATGTCGCCGCGGTCCAGCAGTTCGTCGAGGTGGGACAGATCCATGTGTCCTTCCGCTGTACAGCGCACGGCCGAAAAAGGAATCCGGAGGACGTCGCAGATGCGTGCGTGGGTATAGTGCGCCTGCTCCGAGGCGACGACGCGCTTGCCCGGGTGCAGCCGGCCCGCGATCCACAGGGCCTCGAGATTCGCCATCGTACCTCCGCCCGTCAGGTGACCCAGGGGTTCCTGCCATCCGAACATGTTTCCGAGCTCGATGATGCACTCTTTCTCCAGTGCGGAGCTGGCGCGACCGCCGTCGAGCGCGTGGTTGTTGGGATTGATCCACAGCGACAGCGCGTAGGCAATGCGTGCAACGGGATGCGGCGGCTTCAGCATCTGTCCTGCATAGAGCGGATGGAAATAGGGGTAGTTGTCCTGCATGCGGACGGCGACCTGCTGTACGACGTCCGTAACGGCGTCGACATCGAAACCGGTTGCGAATTCCGGCAGGTCGGCGAAACCGGCTTCGAGTTTCTGCAGCGCGGCGCGCAACACGTCCAGTTCGGCGGGGTTGATCATGAATCGGGTCCGTGTGGCCAAGGCCGCGAGCTTACCGCAAAAACGGCCGCGCCAGCATTGCGAGTCCGGTTACAATTCGCGCATGGATCTGATTGCACTGGCCGTGCCATTCTTCCTCCTTGCGCTGCTCGTGGAGCTGGCGATCGACAGGCGCCGAGGTACCGGCCTTTATCGAGCCAATGATGCTATCAACAGTCTCAGCGCCGGTACGCTGAGCACGACATTTGGCTATTTCACCCGGCTTCTGCCACTTATTGCCTGGGGTTTCGTCCTTGAGAATTTCGCGCTCATCGACATGCCGCTGGGCTGGTTCGACGCATCGCCGCGCGGCATTGCTCTCTGGGTAACGGCGGCGCTGGCCTGGGATTTCTGTTACTACTGGTTCCACCGTTTCAGTCACGAGATTTCGGTTCTCTGGGCGGCACACGCGGTGCACCACCAAAGCGAGGACTACAACTTGTCTACGGCGCTGCGCCAGACGAGCACCGGTTTCATCTTCGGCTGGATTTTCTACGTGCCGTTGTTCGTGATCGGTTTCCCGCTGGAAGTGCTGGTGACCGTGAACGCGATCAACCTGATCTACCAGTTCTGGGTTCATACGCAGGTCGTGCGTCGCATGGGAGCGCTGGACCGGATACTGGTGACGCCGTCGAATCATCGTGTGCACCATGCGCAGAACGAAATCTACATCGACAAGAACTACGGGGGCATGCTGATACTCTGGGACCGCTTGTTCGGGACTTTCGAGGATGAACGTGACGACGAACCGGTTGTCTTCGGCGTACGCAAGCCGCTGGCCAGCTGGGACCCGTTCTGGGCCAATCTGCAGGTCTATGACTACCTGCTGTTCGATGCACGGCATGCCACGCGCTGGCGCGACAAGCTGGGAATCTGGTTCCGTCGCACGGGGTGGCGGCCCCCTGACGTGGAACAGCGGTTTCCGAAGCGACGGGTCGATCTGGTCACCTTCGAGAAGTTCGATCCACCGGTTCCGGTTCCACTGCAGCGTTACGTGTTTGCTCAGTTCGGCGTTGCAATCGCGCTGGCGCTCGGAATTGCGGTGTTGTTCGCTGCGTCCGGCGCCAGGGCGGTCCTGCTGCCCTGCGTGCTGCTATGGGCATTGCTTTACACGCTCGGCCTTCTGAACGAGGCCAGGCCTTACGCGTTGCGTATCGAACTGGCAAGGGTGCTTATGATCGTGCCAGCCGGAATGCTGGGCATCGTGCTCGCGGGGCAAGTGCCGCTACCACCATCGTGGCTGTTCGCAGGTACCGGCATGTACCTTGCGGCCTCTCTGGCGGGGTACTACAGCGCGACGCGAAAAGTCAGAAAAATCTTGTTAAAACAGCAATTAATAACCAATAAGTAAAGTAAATTATGAGATAACGACATGACGGAATTGAAGCGCATTAACCTGAAGTCGGGCGCTCCGTGGGAGGCGACCGTGGGCTATTCGCGGGCCGTGAGAATGGGGCGCTTCATCGCGGTTTCCGGGTCCGCGGCGATCGACGCCGACGGAGAGTTGGTTGGCGAAGACGATATGTACGCGCAGGCAAAGCAATGTATCGCGGTCATCGAGTGCGCACTCGAGGCCGCAGGCGGCCATCTGTCAGACGTCGTCCGTACCCGGATGTTCGTGACGGACATCGCGCGCTGGGCGGAGGTGGGGCACGCTCACCAGGAGGCATTTGGTCCGGTTATGCCCGCGACGTCCATGGTAGAGGTGACCCGGCTGATCGATCCGCGCATGCTCGTGGAGATCGAGGCGGATGCGATACTCAGCGACGACTAGTCCGGTACCCGGGTCCAGGTTTCGGTGCGTCCCAGCACGGGCACGCCGATATAGCCTCGAACCTTGAGCGTGGCGCTGTCTACCCAGGTAATGATGCAGCGGTAGGTCTTGCCGCTGTTTGGGTCGTAGATCGTGCCGCCGCTCCAGCGCCCGTCGCCGTCGTAGGCGAAGTTGTGAAACAGTTCAAGGCCGGTAAGCGGCCGGTTCCTCAGTGCGGGGTCCGGGTTCTTTTCGTCCGTGTCCGCGCGCTCATCGTCGGCATTGGGAGATCCCTTGACGACCCCGCTGAGGCCGTCACCTGTTCGCGTGATCTCGATCCAACCATCGCCGTCGCCACTGAGCCAGGTGCCCTCGATAGGCGGCATGTCGTCTGCGATGCTCAACGTGAGGGTCCCGATAAGTACGGTGCCGGTTATGAGTCTGCCGATCGCTGGAAACATCGATCGTCCCCGGTATGATGCCATGACTCTGCAATTCTAACCGAGCAGCCGGAGGCTATGTGCGAAGGCGAAATTTTCTACGATTGATTGTCGGTTTATTCCTGGCGCCTTTGGCGGGAATGCGATCTCTTCCTGCGGCGGCGAATTCCGCGCTCAGGTTCGACCACGGCGTCGCGAGCGGCGACCCGCTGGACGATGGATTCATGCTGTGGACGCGCGTGAGCGGGATGGCCGACGGCTCTCTGCCGGTGCGCTGGCTGGTCGCGAACGATCCGGACCTGACGCAAGTCGTGCGCGAGGGCATTGCCTGGACGGATGGCTGGTCCGATTACACGGTCAAGGTCGACGTGCGAGGCCTGCCGTCCGGATCGACGTATTACTATCGCTTCGAGATCGACGAAGTCGAGTCGGTCGTTGGCAGAACCCGAACCTTGCCGGAAGGTACCGTCGACAGGGCGCAATTTGCCGTTGTGAGCTGCTCGAATCACCCGGCGGGCTATTTCAATGTCTACCGCGACATCGCGCTGACTGATGATCTCGATGCTGTTATTCACCTCGGTGATTACATCTACGAATACGGCCTGGGCCAGTACGCGACGGAGCATGCTGAAAAACTCGGGCGGGTTCCCGAACCGGCTGGAGAGGTGAAAACACTCGCCGATTACCGCCAGCGCCATGCGCAGTACAAAGCCGATCCGGACTCCGTGGCGATGCACCAACGGCATCCGCTGATCGCCGTCTGGGACGACCACGAAATCGCCAATGATGCCTGGCGAGAGGGCGCAGAAAACCACCAGGACGACGAAGGGGGCTGGCAAGATCGACGCGATGCAGCCATCCGCGCCTGGTTTGAGTGGATGCCCGTGCGGGGTGTACCAAAAGGCGCTGATACGCGAATTTTCCGGCGTTTTCGCTACGGGGAGCTGCTGTCGCTGATCATGCTCGATACGCGCCTGTACGGGCGTGACAGGCAGCCGGACGCCGGCGATTCGGTCACAGCCGAGTCAGTGAGCGCCGCGCTGCAGGATCCGGAGCGGCGCATGCTCGGGCTTGGCCAGGAGGGATGGTTGCGACGAACGCTGACCGCCGATGCGGATACGACGTGGCAGTTTATTGGACAACAGGTCATGCTGGCGCCGGTTCGCGCGCCGGAACTCGGGCCATTGCTCGATCGCGAACGTCCGTCGATGTTGCCCCGCGAGCAACTGGATCATTACGTAGCCCTGAGCGAGGGCAGTCCGCCGATGGTGCTCGATACGTGGAACGGCTACCCGCTCGCACGGGAGGCCTTGCTCAGGGACCTGCAGGAACTCGCACGCAACCCGGTAGTGTTGAGCGGCGATCTGCACACATCGATGGCTAACGATGTCGTTCCTCACGGTGGCGACAAGCCGGTCGCGGTCGAAATTATGCCGCCTGCAGTGTCGTCTCCCGGGTTCGACGAGTACCTGCCGTTGCGCGAGCCCGGCAAGCTGAGCGAGGCGACGCAGGCCCTAAATCCCGATGTGCGCTACATGGATACGCGGCGGCGCGGCTGGGTACATCTCACGGTAACAGGAGAAGAGTGCGCCGCGGAATGGCACCTGGTCGACACCGTGCATTCGCGCGAGTACACGAAAACGATCGATGGCCGTTTCGCGGTCAAGGCGGGTGAGATCGCCATGGGGCTGCGCGATACCCGCGAGGGATGAGGCGGCGCGTCCGACTGTCCGCCGGGGAGGCGCGGCGCATTGCGCTCGCAGCGCAGGGCATGCATCGCGAACGACCAGCGTGTGTGCCCGACGCGCGGCACTTCCGCCGCGCCATGCAGGCGCTGCAGGTGCTCCAACTCGATTACGTGAACGTACTCGTTCCCGCACACTACCTCGTTCTGTGGTCGCGCCTGGGCGCCTACGAGCGGCAGCGATTCGACCGCTTCGTCTATGACAGGGGAGACTACACGGAGCAATGGGCGCACGAGGCATCGATCGTGCCGAGCGATGCCTGGCCGCTGCTCGCACACCGTCGCGCAACCTATGAGCCATCGAAGCACAATCCATTGCACAGGCTCCGCGATCGCAATGGCTATCTGGCGGCGGTGCTGGAACAGGTCCGCAGCGATGGAGCACTGACCGCTGCCGATCTGCCGCCGTTGCCAGGGCCGAAACGCAGGCCGGGCGACTGGCACAGGTCCGTCCCGCGTTGGGCGCTCGAATATCATTTCGCGCGCGGCGATCTGGCGGTGTCGCATCGTCTTGCCAATTTCCAGCGTGTATACGACCTCCCGGAGCGAGTAATCCCCGGGCACAGGCTGACGGTATCGCACGACCGGGAATCGGCCGATCGCGAGATGCTGCGCCGGGCGTCGGTGGCGTTCGGCATTGCCACGCAGCGCGACCTCGCCGATTACTTTCGAATGTCGCCCAGGGATGCCGCGCCTCGGATCGAGGAACTGGTGGAGGAGGGAGCGCTGTCGTGCGTCGACGTCGAGAACTGGCACGAGCAGGGCTATCTTTCGGCCTCGGCGAACTTGCCACGAATCGTGGAAGGAGCGTCACTGCTGTCGCCATTCGACCCAATTGTCTGGTATCGGCCGAGGGCCGAGCGGTTGTTCGACTTTCACTACCGCATCGAGATCTATGTGCCTGCTGCGAAACGCAAGTGGGGCTACTACGTGCTGCCGTTCCGGCTCGGTGATCGGATTGTTGCGAGAGTCGATCTCAAGGCAGACCGGAAGCGCGGACGGCTGCTGGTGCTGGCGGCACACGAGGAGCCCGGTGTGCACACCGGGGAGTGCGCGGATGCGCTTGCCGAAGAACTACGCTCATTAGGCAACTGGCTCTCCCTTGACAGTATTCGGGTAAGCCGCAACAGTGCATTTGCGCGCGAACTAGCCGCCACCCTGACACCCTGACAACGGACCCGGCATGACCAGCAACAGCGTCATCGACCTGCTCATCGAGCCCAAAACAAGAGACCTCGGAGAGTTTACTGTACGGCGAACGTTACCCGACAGGCGCCGCCAGCGCGTCGGGCCGTTCATCTTTTTCGATCACATGGGTCCCGCCGAGTTTCAGCCCGGAACGGGTGTCGATGTGCGTGCGCACCCGCATATCGGCCTCGCGACGATCACCTACCTGTTCGAAGGCGAGATCCTGCATCGCGATAGTCTTGGTTTCGTACAGCCGATTCGTCCGGGTGCAGTGAACTGGATGACGGCGGGCAGGGGCATCGTGCATTCGGAGAAGACTACGGAGGCTTTGCGGGCGAGCGGTCAGCGCGTTCACGGCCTGCAGACCTGGGTCGCATTACCCCTCGACGCAGAGGAAACCGAACCGACGTTCCAGCACTATCCGGCTGGCGACATACCGGCCGTTTCCGTCGACGGCGCTGAAATTCGAGTGGTTATCGGCTCCGCATTCGGCGTCTCCTCTCCCGTGGCGACCCGGAGCAAAACCCTCTACGTCGAAGTCAACCTCGAGCCGGGACAATCGGTCGCTCTCCCGGGTGCAGAGGAGCTTGCGGTTTATGTTGTCGAGGGCAGCGTCGAAATCAACCGGGAATTTGTTGATGCCGGGGTGCTCGCCATTCTGCAAAGTGGTTCGAGTGGCAAAGTCAGTGCCAGGACGCGGGCGAAAATCATGTTCGCCGGTGGCGATGCGCTGGAAGGGGAGCGCATCATCTGGTGGAACTTCGTCAGCAGTTCGCGCGAACGCCTCGAACGGGCGAAAGAGGATTGGCGAGCGCAACGCTTCGATACGGTCCCCGGGGAAACTGACTTCGTTCCGCTGCCCGAGCGTTAGGGAGGCGTTGCAATGTAGCGGCAGCATGCTGCCGCTACACTGTAAGGCCCCTGGATTATTCCTTGCCCTGGTGTCCGCGGTGGTGGTTACCGCGCCTGTCGCGCATGGCCGCGCGCTCTTCCGGGCTCATGGACTCCCACATCGCTTGCCGTTCCTCACGATGCGTGCGCATGGCTTGACGTCTGGCCTGCTTCTCCTCATCGGGCAGTGCATCCCATGCCGCGCGTCGCTTTTCGTGGCGTGCGTGACGTTCGGCTCGCATTGCTTCGCGCTCCGCTTCGGACATCGAGTTCCAGCGGGTACGCGAATCTTCACGCCGCGCCATGCGTTCCGCGTGCATGGCAGCTCGCTCCTCGTCGCTCATGGCATCACG
>JBFEXY010000033.1:0-14656 GCA_041562415.1 Woeseiaceae bacterium | reverse complement strand
GAACTGCGCAAGCACCGCGGTGATGACCATCGGGATCGGCGGGCACCCAGGAACGTTGACGATCGGCTTGTCCTTGACGAGGTCGCTCACCGAGACTGCCCCTGTTGGATTCGGGTTCGCACCGGGGATGCCGCCGAACGCCGCACAACTGCCAATCGCAACAACTGCGGCGGCTCCCTCGACGGTTTCCATGAGCATGTCGTAATTGCTGATTCCGGCGATCGTGGAGAAACCGGGATTACCCATCGGGATCGAGCCATCCACGAGCACGAGGTACTGACCCATGTTCTCCTTCATGGCGGCGTGACGAGCGGCTTCTGCAGCGTCGCCCGAGGCAGCCTGCAGCGTGTGATGGTAGTCGAGCGAGATGCTGTCGAAGATCAGGCCTTCCAGTGTCGGGGAGGACGAGCGTGTCAGCGACTCGGTACACCCTGTGCACTCCTGGAAAGACAACCAGATGACCGAGGGTCGTCGCGCCTGTTCGAGTGCATTAGCGATACGCGGCACCATCGTCGGTGGCAGCGCGAGCAGCGACGCCGTCGCCGCGCAGTACTTCATGAAGCCGCGCCGCGAAACGCCCTGCGCCTGAAGGATTTCACCCAGGGTCGGTATGATTCTCACTTGCCTGCCTCCTTGTTGAATTCGTGCCCGGAGTCTTCAAAGCTGTCATGCAGCCGCGCTCGGCCGGCGCCGATATCGGCGTCCTGGGACATCAGGATCTCCGGGGTGCGGGTGATTTCGACGTAGCGACCGACGATTTCGCCCGCGGTATTGCGGTGCTCGAGCCACCACACGCCCGGGTAAGCGGTCTCGCGAATGAGGCTCTTGCCGAGGGCGTCCAGCTCTGCCGTGAGTTCGCCGTTTCCCAATACACGTTCGAGTTCGTCGAGTTCGCCGGGTGCGAACGGCAGACTCGCGAGGTCGATGGCCGTAGGCTCATCGTCGCTCAGCAGGCGATCGAGCGCATGGATGATCTCGTTCAATAACGGCTTTACGTTGCCGCGGCTGTAGGGAATCGCGGAGCGAATGGGTTCTTGTGAGGTCATGAGCTTGTCTCCTGCCTGGAGCGTGTGCGCCATTCGGTCACGAGGTCACGGATTTTCGCGGTGGCCGAAGGGATAGCGGCCGCAACTTTCGGTGTGGGCTCCGTGCCCCAGTCCATCTGTTCGGGCTCGATGCCGACGAGCGCCCGGTTGGCCGGCAGATCGCCGCATAGCCGCAGCGCGTCGAGTATGTCGGACAGGCCGAGTTCGTGGACGCTGCCGTGGTGATTGCGCAGGTGCCGGTCCATCTCCTCGCCCTCGAGAACCGTCACGGTGCCGGGCGGCTTGCCGAGCCGCATCGCATCGACAGCGACCAGGCCCTGAAGATTTGCGAGACGGTTCATCAGCGCAAGACCGACCGTTCCCGCATCGAGGCAGCACACACTACGGTCCGCATGATGCTCCTGGTAGTGGTGGAGGGCATGGATGCCCACGCCATCGTCCTGCAAAAGATTGTTACCGATCCCGACGACCGCGATCGATTCCATGCGGAGGCACCCCGAAGAAAAGTCTATTAGAAAATGCTAATGAGTGTGCTACGGTGAGCCTATACTGGTTTCTACGCACACGGCCGGGGGAGATCGAAGCCATGACGTACAAAACAGGCTTGCTGATAGTCGTTTTGGTTCTTGCGGTCGTGTCGACGGCCATCGCAGAGCCGGTCCAGCAATGCCCGCCAGCCGAAGGCGTTGCCCTGCAGGTGCTGGGCTCGGGTGGTCCCGTGGCGGACGACGCTCGGGCTTCGACCGGCTACATCGTATGGGTCGACGGGCGTTCACGCGTGCTAGTGGACGCCGGTGGCGGTACGTTTCTGCGCTTCGGGGAAGCCGGGGCCAGCTTCGTGGACCTGGGTTTCGTGGGCCTCAGCCACTTCCACACCGACCACTCGGCCGATTTTCCGGCACTCCTGAAGTCCGGTAATTTCTCGGGGCGCGAAGAGCCGCTGCCGGTGGCCGGGCCCGGCCCGGGCGGGCCGTTCCCGGGGCTCGGTGCCTGGCTCGACAGCATGCTTGCGGCCGGGTCGGGCGCGTACGGTTACCTGTCCGGCTATCTCGACGGCAGCGGCCGGCTGGTGAAACTGCAGCAGACGGAGGTCCCACGCGACACCGAAAAACCCGTGCGGGTTCTCGGCGGCGAGATAACGATCGACGCGCTACCGGTGCCGCACGCCATCGTACCCGCGCTCGGTTACCGCGTTACTACGGGCGATGTGTCTATCGTGTTCGCGAGCGATCAGAATGGCAGCTCGGACGCGTTCACCGATTTCGCGCGGGACGCGACCGTGCTGGTCATGCACCTGCCGATACCGGAAGGCGCGACGGGAGTCGCGATCAAGCTGCATGCGCGGCCGAGCGACGTTGCCAGGGTTGCGCGGGAGGCCGGCGCGGGGACGCTGTTGCTCAGCCATTTCATGGCCCGGAGCCTGCGGGACCTCGATACCAACGTCGATATCGTTCGCAAAGGTTTTGGCGGAGAGGTCGTGGTCGCGAACGACCTGGCCTGTTTGCTGGTCTCCGATCAGTCCTGACGAGCCAGGAAGCTCGCGTAGGCGCTGACGTACTTCGCGGCATTGTCGGCCGAGATAAGAACCGCCCGGCCGCTCTTGCGCGTGTCACTGTGCAGGGCCGCGTGCAGTACGGCACCGGTCGTTGGACCCACCATGATGCCATCGCGTCGCGCGACCTCGATGCCCGCTTTGAACGCGTCCTCGTCGGTGACCGAGACGAGTTCGTCGAGCAGGTTCGGGTCGAGGATTTTCGGGTAATGCTCGTCCGGCAGCCCCGTGATGCGTTTCAGGCCCGACAGTGAGTGCTGCCGGCTCGCCGGCTCCACGCCGATGATGAGAATGGCGGGATTCTGCTCTTTCAGGAAACGGCCGACGCCACTTATCGTGCCACCCGTGCCGATGCTGGCGAAGAAGCAGTCGATCCTGCCTTCGGTCTGCTGCCAGATTTCCGGGCCGGTCGTGCGGTAATGGGCTTCCGCGTTGAGTTCGTTCTCGTACTGGTTCGGGCTCACATACCGTCCGCCGTAGGCCTCGCTCTCGACCATGCTCTTGACGACGCCGCGAGCTCCCTCGGTTGGAAACAGCGGGCATAGCTCGTCCTCGACCTCGATCAATTCAGCGCCGAGGAACCTCAACAATGCCTTTTTTTCTTCGGGGGTACCGTCGGGGACCGCGATCTCGATGGGCAGGTTGCGCGCGTTTGCCATAGCGGCCAGCGCGATGCCCGTATTGCCGGCCGAGGGTTCCACGAGCGCCTGGTCGGGACCCAGTTCCAGTCCGTTCAGCATGAACAGCGCTGTGCGGTCCTTGATCGACCCGAAAGGATTCATACCCTCGAGCTTGAGCAGAACCTCGTAGTCGGGGTGGGGGTTCATGCGTGAACTCAGCCGGACCATCGGCGTCGGGTTGTCCGGGTTGGGGGCCAGGTCGACGATACTGTCGTATACGCGGCGGCCGCCTGCGCCTGGCGCGCACCGCTCCGGATGCAGTTCGGTGACCGTCGCGGCGGCGACGCTGCAGGATTGCTGTTGTCGGCTGTCGGTGCTCATTGCGTCGAGTCTAATGACGCGCCGTGAGCAGGCAATGAAACCCCAAGACGGATTCGCTATGCGCTTATTCCGTCCGGTTATAAGACTTTACTTATCCTCGAGCGATCCGGGCGCGTACGGATTTGGCGGCATCAGGTCCGGCGGTATCGGGGCCCTGCGGCGGTCCGCCTGTGGGGGATAGTTCTCGGCAAGGTAGCTGATGATCTTCTTCTCGGTCTCCGGCTCGAACTGCCACAGGTTCTGTTTTTCCTGCATCCAGCGGATCAGCCCCAGCCAGTGCGACTCGTTACCGCTCTGTTGCGTGATGAGCTTCGCGGAGTGGCAGCTCACGCAGTTATTGCGAACCAGTTCCCAGTCACCGGTCTTTTTGAGTCCCGTAAACGGGTCGAGTTCGGGGTCTGCAGCAAACGCCTGCCCCGGCACCACAATCGCGGCGATGCCGACGAGCTTCAGAACGATCCGCATCAGGCAACCTGCACCGCGATGCGATGGCAGGCATTATTCAGATAGCCCTTCGGGTTCCATCCCGGCAATACCATCGGCTGCGCGCGGCCTTCGCTGTCGGTCGCGCGGGCCCATACCTCGTAGTAACCCGACTCGGCAAACGCCACTTCGGCCTGCCAGTGTTGCCAGGCAAGCCGGTTCACGGGTTTTTCGAGCTTCGCTTTTTGCCACGTCGCGCCAAAGTCGATGGAAACGTGAACCTCGCGCACCGAGAGATCCCCCGCCCAGGCGTGACCGCGCAGCGCGAGTTTCTTACCGAGCGCATGCTCGAGTCCGGATTTCGGATAGGTGATCAGCGACTTCACGGGCATCGACTCGATGATGCACATCTGGCCCTTCGGTACGTCGCTGCCCGGCGCAACCGGCTTGCAGGGAACGCGATACGAGGTGCCGGTCATCTTGGGTCCGTCGTGAACCTGGTTGCGAATGACGATCTTCGTCAGCCATTTTCCGCTCACCGAGCCCGGCCAGC
The DNA here is from genome assembly GCA_041562415.1 of Woeseiaceae bacterium. GTDB lineage: Bacteria > Pseudomonadota > Gammaproteobacteria > Steroidobacterales > Woeseiaceae > UBA1847. The sequence continues at coordinate 10,081 of JBFEXY010000033.1, read as the reverse complement.
CCCCACAGACGAGGCGCAGCGGGTAGCCGTTCAGATGTGGGATGTCTTCGCCGTTCATCGCCCATGCGATCAGCGATTCCTTCTCGAGCGCCTTGGCGATCGGCACGCCACGCGAAATTGGTACCTTGTTCGGATCGCCACTCGCGTGCGCGTCGGCGCCGTAATAAGCGACGTAGACAGCGTCGTCCTTGATGCCTACGTGTTCGAGCACGTCCCCCAGGCGCACACCGGTCCACTCCGGGCAGCCGACCGCGCCGACAGACCACTGGTTACCAGCGGCGGGCGGCACGAATTCGCTGCGGCCGTTGCCGCCGCATTCGATCTGCAGCTGGTAGGTGTAGTGCCTGAAGGTCTCTTTCAGTTCGTCCAGGGAGAACGTTGCGCTGCGCGCGGCCGATTCACCGCCGATCTCGAGCGTCCACGACGCGGGATCGAGGCTCGGCATCGCGGGTTCCCGGCCGTTGTTGCGAACGAACATGTATTTGCCCGGCGTGACGCGGTCGTCCAGCAGATGCGCTGGCGTCTCCGCATTGATCGGCCTGTCATTCAGGACGATGAGCCCTTCCTTACCCGGTATCACAAACGGCTCATCAGACTGAGCCAGCGCCGCGGGAATGAGGCCGCCAGGCATGAGGTGCGCGAAGGGAATGGACGCGCCAACGGCCGTTGACATGGCAGCGAGGCCGCCTTTGGTAAGGAATCCTCTGCGCGTCAGTGGGTCGCTCTTGCGGCTCCAGACGAGTTCATCCGCGACGATCGGATCGTCGTTATAGAGGTCGTGTATTCCGCGTTTCTTCTGCGACACGGTCGTACTCCACTGCACAGCAAACAGGGCGCCGGCAGAATCGCCGCGACGCCCTGTGCAAGCACGGTTTTATCCCGCGGTGTGCTTGATGAGGAAGCGATACACCTTGTCGTCTTGCGACTGTTCGACCAGTTCGTTGCCGGTCTGGCGGCAGAAAGCCTCGAAGTCTGCAACGGATCCCGGGTCGGTCGCGAGTATCTCCAGCGTTCCGCCCGCGGGCACCTCTTTCAATGCCTTACGCGCCTTCAGGATGGGTAACGGGCAGTTGAGCCCCTTTGCATCTAGCGTATGGTCCGCCATTTCGTGTTGCTCCGCTCTATTTAAGGTTCGTTTGGATTCAGATGAAAAGATTGATGTCGGCTTGCGTAGCGCATTCGATGTAGGTCGCAGCGCCGCCGAGTTCGGGGCCTTCAATCATGTCGTCGAGGGAATACTCGAACAGGTCCATCGTCATCTGGCAAGCGATCATCCGCACGTCCGCTTCAATCGCGAGTTCCCGCAGGTCCTCGATGGATGCGACGCCCTTTTTGTTCATGAGGTTTTTCATCATCTTCGAGCACGCCGCGTCGACGCCGGGAATCGCTGTGAGGATATTCGGCAGTCCCATGTGTGCGCCCATCATGGGCATCTTCATCGCCGGGTTGCCGGCTGCGGTTAGCTGCAGGTCAAGTTTCTTCAGGAGCAGCGGCAGGCCGTAAAACGTAAAGAACATGGTTACAGGCAGACCCATGGCTGCGGCTGTCGTTCCGAGTATGAACGGCGGATACGCCCAGTCGAGCGACCCCTTGGTCACGATGATCGACATGCTCTTGGTTTCGGGCGCAGCGACCGGCGCTTCGCTTACGATGGTCTGTGCTTCACTGGACATTGCTTATCACCTCTGGGATCGATGAGTTCTCGCGATGCGAATCGAATTAGAATATCATAATTGTCTTTATTAGGTGAATGGAATATTCTCGATCCATCCAATTACCCGAGATTATCCACATTCGGTCGCAAAGCCGTGCAAAATATTCAGGCAGTGAGTCATGTCGATATACGTCCCGCGGTGCCGCTGCCGATCTTTGTCGGCAGCGAGGCCTTTCGACGGGCAGCGTTCGGCGAAAACCACCCGCTGAAAATAATCCGCCATTCGGCCGTCATGGATCTTGCCAGGATTCTGGGCTGGCTATCGGACGACAATTTCAGGGCATGCGAGCCCGCCAGCGTCGAACGACTGCTCGAGTTCCACGATCGCGCTTACGTAAAAGCGCTGCAACATGCTGATGCCAGCGGCAAGGTGAAGCACGAGGTCCGCGATCTGTACCAGATCGGTACGCTCGAGAACCCGCTCTTCGCAGGACTCTTCGATCGTGCGGCGCGGACGGTCGGCGGCTCCATACTCGCTGCAGAACTGGCCCTCGAGGGGCGTACCGTATTTCACCCGTCGGGTGGCACGCACCACGGCCGTGCCGATCGAGCCTGCGGCTTCTGTTATTTCAACGACCCGGTGTTCGCGATCAAGACCTTTCTCGATGCCGGAGTTGAGCAGGTCTACTACGTCGACCTGGACGCGCACCACGGCGACGGGGTGGAGATCGCCTTCTTCGAAGAGCCCCGTGTTACCACCCTGTCGATACACGAGGACTACCGCTGGCCATACAGCGGCAGTACTTCCTACCCGAGGGAAAAGGCTTTCAACTTGCCGGTACCGAGAGAATTCAACGACAGTGAGTTCGAGTACGCGATGGAAAATGCCGTTCTGCCGCTTGCGGACCGCGCGCATGCGGAGGCGCTGGTCGTTTGCTGCGGTGCCGATTGTCTTGCGGGAGACCCGCTGTCTACCATGATGTTGTCGAACGGTGCCTTGTGGCGGGCGGTCGACCAGCTGCTCGCGCTGGGACTGCCGACCGTGATTCTCGGCGGCGGCGGTTACAATCCCTGGACAGTGACGCGCTACTGGACAGGGCTGTGGGGCAGGATAAACGGGCAGGAGATCCCGGAGACGCTGCCGCAGCAGGCCGTCGATCTGCTGCGAGGCATGGAATGCGACCTGGTGGACGAGGAAGACGTCGATGCCAGCTGGTATAACACGCTTGCGGACAGTCCCAATACCGGCCCGGTGAGGGGTTCCGTAATGTCGCTGGCAGCAGGCATCGGCCTGTAGCGTTTCGGGCGTAGAATCGAGCAGGACCAGGGGAAACACGCTATGAAATGGATTGATGCGCTCGCAGGGATCGAAGACCTGGAAGATGCCGAGTTCGATTGCGGGCTGGTGGACGAGTTCGAGCGGCAGGCACAGCTCGTCGCGCCACGGCCGATACGTTTTTCGACGCCGACCTTCAAGGAATACACGAGTACCGAGCTGAGCGGCTGCAACAAGAACAGCTTTCCGGCGTTTTCGATCACCGCGGCAGCTTGCGGGCTCAACTGTGATCACTGTCAGAAGAAGATCCTCGAGCCCATGATTCCGGCGACGCGGCCGGAGGTTCTTGATCACAAAGTAAGGCGCCTGATTGACACCGAGGGTCTCAACGGGTTTCTGCTGTCCGGCGGCTCGAACAAGCGCAACGAGATTAATTACGGACGCTATCTGCCGGTCGTCGAGAAGCTGAAAGAAGACTTCCCGGATCTCAAGGTGGCGATCCACAGCGCGTTGCTCGATGAAAAGCGGGCGAGGGCCATGGAGTCGGCAGGGGTGGATACGGTCATGATGGACGTGATCGGGGCGCAGGAGACGATAAACGAGGTCTACAATCTCGATCGCGCTGTCGACGATTTCGAGGAGACGCTGGCAGCGCTGTGCACGACGTCGATGGAGGTGACGCCGCACATCGTGATCGGGTTGCACTACGGGCACATCCTCGGCGAGGCAAATGCGCTGGACATGGTGAGCCGTTACCCGGTTACGGCGCTGGTCCTCGTCGTGATCATGCCGTTCTACGCCAAGCCGGGTACCTTCATTACGCCCGAAACCGCGGACGTCGGGCGCATTTTCGGCGAGGCTAGGGCGCGGCTTCCGGATCAGCAGGTGCTGCTCGGCTGCGCGCGGCCGCCCGGCATGCACAAGCGGGTGACCGATGCCTATGCGATCATGGCCGGCCTGGACGGGATTGCATTTCCCGCTGACGGCGCGGTCTCCGTGGCGCACACGATAGGCCGGCCGTTTACGCAGGCGCATTCCTGCTGCTCGATCAAGCTGGGCGGCGGCAACGATCTTTCCATCGCGCGCTCGTGCGCGGCCTGAGGCAACAGGGGTTCCTATTCGATGAGCTGTATTGAACAAAAATCGACGCCGGCGACGGAAAGCACTCAGGGGCAAAGCGACCACAACGCGTTCGAGGCCATGCAGCCTCGATTCCCCGAAAAGACGCCGGTGGACCGTCGCAATGGCCGCCACGTCAAGGCCAACGACATACCGCCACAGGGCGTCTACCTCCCGAACAACAATATACTCGCGCCGCACATGCAGTCGCCCGAGTACGTGCAGCTGTCGACGGCCGCTGCTATCACTCTCGGCATCATGAGCGGCCGCATGCATGGTTGCGAGTGCACGCGCTGCCTCAACCTGCTTCTTACCTACCCCGAAGGTTGCCGCGCGAACTGTGCGTATTGCGGACTTGCCCGGCACAGGGAGGCGGATCGGGATTATGCGGACCGCAACTTCATTCGCGTGGATTGGCCCGCTGTACCGATGAGCGAGATCATCGACATCGTGGCTGCGGATCCCGAGAACAGTCCGTTCCACCGCATGTGCATCTCGATGATCACGCATCCGCGTTCGGAAGAAGATACTTTTACCGTACTCCGGCAGTGGACCGATCGCATCGATCCGGACGCGATACCTGTCTCGATATTGTCGAACCCGACGACGATGACCCGTAAAGACGTGCAGAAGACCCGCGATATGGGCGCCGACATCTTCACTGTCGCCCTCGATGCAGCGACGCCGGAAGTTTTCGACCGGACTCGCGGCAAGGGCGTCCAGTCACCGCACAAGTGGTCCAAGTACTGGGAGATTCTGCAGGACGCGAAGGATATATTCGGGCCGCAGAAATTCGGTGCACACATCATCGTCGGCATGGGCGAGACCGAGTACGAGGTTCTGAACCTGGTGCAGGAGCTCGTCGATCTCGGCGGACACAGCCACATGTTCTGCTTTTTCCCGGAACAGGGCTCACTGATGGATCACCTGCCGGCAACCCCACGGGACCAATGGCGGCGCGTGCAGCTGGCGCGTTACCTGATCGACTATCGTGGCGTGCGCGTGAACCAGATGCAGTTCGATGACCTCGGCCGCGTCAAGGGTTATGGCATTCCCGACAGCGAGCTGTCGGCGATTATCGATGAGGGCATCGCGTTTCGGACCTCCGGTTGCCCGGGCAAATTCCAGGAAGACATCTCGGCATGCGACCGGCCGTATGGCGATTCACCGCCCAGCGACATTGCCAGCTATCCGTTCCAGCCGAAGAAGAAAGACTTGAAAAAAATCCGCAAGCAGCTCGACATCCCGGTACGGGTCGAATAACCGCTCCCGGCAATGACAGCCGCATTCAGGATCATCGATACAGCTGTGCGCGAAGGCCGCGCCAATATCGCTTTCGATGCTGCACTCATCGATGAGCGGCAGGCGGGGCGGGTCCCCGATACGATTCGCTTCCTGAGTTTTCCGCCAACCGTGCTGATCGGCCGCCACCAGGACCTGAGCCGGGAAATCGACCTCGACTATTGCGACAAGCACGGAATCGGCACGGTGCGCCGCATAACCGGGGGCGGTGCTATCTATCTCGACGAGGGCCAGCTCGGCTGGGAACTCGTGTTCCACCGTTCCTCGCTCGGCATTGCGGCATTGCCCGACCTGGCTCGAGAGATCTGTAACGCCGCGGCGGCCGGGTTGCAGGCACTTGGCGTGGACGCGCGCTTCCGGCCGCGCAACGACATCGAGGTGGACGGCCGCAAGATCAGCGGCACCGGCGGTTTCTACGACGGCGACGTGTTGATCTACCAGGGCACGGTGCTGGTCGACCTCAACCCGCAGCGCATGGTGAACGCTTTACGCGTACCCCAGGGCAAGCTGGCCAAACGTGAGTTGGATTCCGCGGCGCAACGAGTCATTACGCTGAAGGAACTGCTGGGTCCCAACACGCCCGACCTGGAACTCATCAAGATTGCTCTGTTGAAGGGATTCAAGGACGTGCTCGGGATCGATGCGGATTATGGCGCGATCACCGAGGGCGAAGAAGTGCTGGCGCGGCAGTACTACGACGAGGAGATCGGTACCGAGGAATTCCTCCGAGAGATCGATAACCCGGCGGCCGATGATCGGGTGCTGGTGGGCACGCATACCGGCGCCGGCGGCACGATTGACTCGTTCGTGAAGCTCGGGGGACCGGCGGACTCTGTGATGCAGCGCGTCCTGATCAGCGGCGACTTCTTCGTCACACCGCCGCGGGTCGTATTCGACCTGGAGGCAGCGCTCAACGGCGTACGCCTGGACGAGGTCGAGTCCGCGGTAGAGCAGTTCTTCGACGCGACCGAGGTCGATACACTCAGCGTGACGGCGGCGGACTTCAAAGCGTCCATCGCGAACGCGCTGGAGCAGGGGGCAGCTAATGGGTGAATGCAGCAGTGCTGCGGATGCGTTCAAGCTCGCCGGGCGCGGCGAGACGGCGATGAATATCGTCGCCGTCATCCAGCATACGTCTGGCGAGTACCTCGGCCTGATCGAGGATCACCTCGAAGGGCGTCGCATACGATTCCAGTATTTCCGGCCGTTCGCCGGGGGCGGAAAGCTACCTGCACCCGGGTTGCCGGCCGATGCTTTGTTCCTGCTGGGCGGCGGGCCATGGGGTTCGGCCGGTGCGCGGGACCTGCCTACCCTGGACAAGGAAATCGAATTGACGAGGCAGCGGCTCGACGAAGGTACGCCGGTCGTCGGATTCGGCCTCGGCGCCCAAATCCTCGCGATTGCGGCGGGGGGCGGTTCGGAGCCGTGCGATCTCGTGTTCGAGTCTGTCGTCGCGACGCGCACCCGCGACGATGCGCTGAACGGCTTCCTGCCCGAGACCTTTCACCAGGTCGTCTACATGCGCGACCGTCCCGTGCTGCCAGAAGGCGCGGACATTTTGGCGGTAACCGACAACGGAGGCCCTGCGGTATTCTGTGTCGGTAACAATTCGTATGGATTTCTGGGTCATCCCGGGATTAAGCTCGGCATGGTCGAGGACCTGATCATGGAGTTCGAGGAGGTCCCCGGCAACACGGCGGAAGGCCTTGAGTCCCTGCGCTCCCTGCAGAGCACGATCGAAGACGAGCTCGTGCCGATCATGACCGGACTTGTGCAGTGCACCGCGCTGATGTCCTCGCCAAAGGCGGCGGGCCTCAACGCGGATGAATTGGACAAGCAGGTAATTTAGTATATGCTAATGAACTGTTAGACGGCTGCCTGCCGCCGTCTGACGACAGAGAGGACTACACGAAATGGCTGAAAAACTGATCATCGTCATGGCAAACACCGACCCTCGAAATGGCGAGGAACTCGGGGCCCCGATCTTCCAGGCAACCGTCGCCGCGGCGATGGATTACGAGGTCGACGTCATCTGCACGGCGACTTCCGGCAGGCTCATGAAGAAGGGCGTCGCAGAGAAGCTGTTCGTCAAGGAGGGCTCGCCGAAGTCCGTGTACAGCTTTATTCAGGACGCGCACGAAGCCGGCGCCAAGTTTTACTGCTGCTCGCCCAATCTCGATCTCTTCGACATGACGCAGGACGACCTGATCCCCGAGTGCGAAGGTATCGTCGGTGGGGCACACCTCATCGAAGAGGTCATGGAAGGCGACTGCCGCGTTCTTTCCTACTAGCTCGCAGGATACAAAGTATGTCTCATTCTTCTACGTCCCGGATTCAGGAATACATTGGTGATCCGGTCTCGGATTCGCCGCCGGTCGAACGGGACAAGCTGGAAGAGATATTTCAGGATATCCAGGCAGACCTTCGCTACGACCACGAACTGAACGGCTGCCTCAATTGCGGCATCTGCACGGCAACCTGCCCGGCCGCTCATTACTACGACTTCAGCCCGCGCGAGATCGTGCAGCTGTTATGGACCGAGAACCTCGAGGGCATCCACGATGCGATGCAGGAGAAGATCTGGTCCTGTGCGCAGTGCTATACCTGCGCCGCGCGGTGTCCGTTCGGCAATTCGCCTGGCGGTCTCGTCATGATGATGCGCGAGGTCGCGATCAAGCACGGCATGGAGTCGGCGAAGAGCGTGCTGCGGCCATTCAGCCGGGTGATGCTGAAACTTATCTCGACGGGCAACCAGCTTTCGCCCGACATGATCAATCCCGAGGGCTTTGCCGACTGGGGCCCGAATATTTCCAAGGTCGATGCGCCGCTGACGACGTTGCGCAAGGCCATTCCGATGCCGACGCTGCACACCACGGCGACGGCCTGGGAAGTCAACCTGAAGACGTCTGTCGAGCTTTACACGATCTGGGAAGAGACCGGCGTGCTCGACAGCCTCGAAATCATTGATGAAAACCTGTTCGACGTCATCTGCGACATCATGGACGAGAAACGTGATGACTATGAGGATTGGCTCGACGAGCAGGACGAAGAGGACGATTGATGCGAACAGGAGCGTTGCGTGCAACGCGATTTCGCAGTACTTGAATCGCGGCGCAAGCGCCGCTCCTACAGCTGGCAAACTGCTTTATATAGGGGAAAGAAATCATGTCTGAAGGCAACGGAAACGGTGGAGAGCGATTCACGGGTCACGGCCCGGAATGGCAGGACGCCAACCTCAGCAAGGAAGAGGCTCAGGTAGCGACCGTCTGGGTCGACCAGATCGTGAATCGTCGCTCGATGCTCACGAACAAAGACCGTGTCGAGGACGTCCGCGACGCGATGTGGGAACTCGAGAAGGATGGCGAGATCCACGTTCACAGGGTCAGCGACGAACACAAGCCTGTAACGGTCCAGACGCTGTACGGCTGGGACAAGAAGGTGCCGACCACGCAGTTGTGGCACCACAAGTCCTGCGGCCAGTGCGGAAACATTCCCGGTTACCCGGCGTCGCTGCTGTGGCTGATGAACCAGATGGATATCGACTATCTGGACGAGACGGATCAGACCTCCTGCACCGCATGGAACTACCACGGCTCCGGCATCGGTAACATCGAGAGCCTCGCGGCCGTCTTCCTGCGTAATTTCCACCAGGCCTATGTGAGCGCAAAAGCTCAAGGCTTGCCGGAAGGTTACTATTACCCGCTGGTGCATTGCGGCACGTCGTTCGGCAACTACAAGGAAGTACGCGGTTACCTGATTCACTCCGCGAAGCTGCGCGAGCGCGTGAAGAAGATTCTCGGCAAGCTGGGCCGGCTCGTCGACGGCAAGCTGCTTATCCCTGAAGAAGTCGTGCATTACTCCGAATGGCTGCACGTCATGCGTGACGAAATCGCCAAGCGGCAGGTCATCGACGCCAGCCATATTCGGGCCACGGTCCACCCGGCGTGCCACGTCTACAAGATGGTGCCCGAGGATGCGATTTACGACGACAAGATCCTCGGCGGCAATCGTGTTGCCGTGACGACCGGCGTGCTCGAGTCGCTCGGCGTTCAGGTCATCGACTACCGTACCTGGTACGACTGCTGCGGATTCGGCTTCCGCCATATCATTTCTGAGCGCGAGTTCACGCGCTCATTTGCCATCGACCGCAAGATCCGCGTGGCGCAGGAAGAGGCAAGGGCCGACATGATGGTGGGTCACGATACCGGCTGCATCACGACGCTGGACAAGAACCAGTGGATCGGAGCCGCGGCCGGAAAGCCTGTCGACCTGCCGGTACTGGCGGATTGCCAGTTCGCGGCGCTCGTTTGCGGTGCGCACCCCTACAAGATCGTCCAGTCTCACTGGCACGCTTCGTCGACGGAGACCTTGATGGAGAAGCTGGGAATAGACTGGGAGAAGAAAAAAGCCGAATTCGAGGCTTACCTGAAGGACGTGGAGGCCGGCAGGGGCGAGACGCTCTATGACCCGCGCAAGATGATCACGTCCGGCCCCGGGTTCAAACCCATAGAGCGACTGAAATGAGTAAACCCGTACTGATTCTCGGCGGTGGTCCCGCCGGGCTCGCTGCCGCCCACAGCCTTGCTACCGTCGGCAAACAGAGTGTCATCGTCGACAAGGAAGACAAGCTGGGCGGTGCACCTATCCTGTCCGGTTACGCGAAGCTGGTGCCAACCGGTGAATGGGCGAAGGATGCGATCGGCGGCATGGTCAAGCGCGTGGAGGACGCT
>JBFEXY010000032.1:0-14683 GCA_041562415.1 Woeseiaceae bacterium | reverse complement strand
TTCGCGGCCGAAATGGCCATACGCCGCCGTGGCCCTGTAGATGGGGCGAACGAGGCCCAGCATCTTCAGGATGCCGTAAGGCCTCAGGTCGAAATGCTCGCGGATCAACTCCGTCAGGCGCGCATCGGAAATCTTGCCGGTGCCGAACGTGAATACGCTGATGGAGGTCGGTTCGGCGACGCCAATCGCATACGATACCTGTACCTCGCAGCGATCGGCGAGGCCGGCCGCGACGATATTCTTTGCAACGTATCGCGCCGCATAGGCCGCCGATCGGTCGACCTTCGACGGGTCTTTGCCAGAGAAGGCTCCGCCGCCGTGACGAGCCATTCCGCCATAGGTATCGACGATGATCTTGCGGCCGGTGAGGCCGGCGTCGCCCATCGGGCCGCCGATCTCGAAACGGCCGGTGGGATTGATGTGGAACTTGGTGTCCTTGCCGATCCATTCCGACGGCAGTACGGGCTTTATGATTTCGTCCATGACGCCTTCCCGGATCTCGCTGTTACTTGCTTCCGGAGCGTGCTGGGTGGACAGCACGACCGCGTCGATCGATACCGGCTTGTTGTCTTCGTACAAGAAAGTCACCTGGCTCTTGGCGTCCGGCCGCAGCCAGGGCAGGGTGCCGTTCTTGCGGATCTCCGCCTGGCGGCGCACGAGCAGATGAGCGTAGGTAATCGGGGCAGGCATGAGCACGTCGGTCTCGTTGGTGGCGTAACCGAACATCATGCCCTGGTCGCCGGCGCCCTGTTCCTCGGGTGCGCCTCGATCGACACCCTGAGCGATATTGTGTGACTGCTTGCCGATCGCGTTGAGCACGGCACAGGAATGGCCGTCATACCCCATCGAGGAATCCGTATAGCCGATAGTGATGATAGTGCCGCGGACGATTTCCTCGAGATCGACCCAGGCCGAGGTCGTTACCTCGCCAGCGATGATTGCCATCCCCGTCTTGACGAGAGTCTCGCAGGCAACGCGCGCCTTCGGGTCTTCGGCGAGGATTGCGTCGAGAACGGCGTCGGAAATCTGGTCGGCAATTTTGTCCGGATGTCCCTCGGAAACAGATTCCGAGGTGAACACGAATGAGTCACTCATGGGGTTTGGTCTTTGGCGGATTTCGAAGGCCGGGATTGTACCGCAATGCACGGCGCCGCGGCCATCCGCGGCTCGATTGATGCAATTGGTTACGATTGCACCACAATTTGCCCGGGACGGCTGACTCTGCTTGCGGCGCCCGCTAAAAACCCTGAAAATGCGCGGCTCGCGGAAACGATTTTCTCCATCGATTCACATAACAAACGCCGTCAGGCGCAGAAGACCTCGATGTCACAAGAAGCCAATGCCGCCGGCCACCCGGCCCGGCGAGACCTTTCGAACGCCATCCGGGCGCTCTCCATGGATGCAGTACAGGCAGCCAACTCCGGGCACCCAGGTGCGCCAATGGGCATGGCGGATATCGCGGAGGTGCTCTGGAATGACTACCTGAAGCACAACCCCGCCAATCCGCGCTGGCCGAATCGTGACCGGTTCGTGCTGTCCAACGGTCACGGTTCCATGCTGCTTTACAGCCTCCTGCACCTCACCGGTTACGAGGTAAGCATCGACGAGCTCAGGAATTTTCGGCAGTTCAGCCAGCGAACGGCGGGGCATCCGGAGTATGAGCCGGAAATGGGTGTTGAGACGACGACCGGTCCGCTCGGGCAGGGCATTAGCAACGCGGTGGGCATGGCGCTTGCCGAGAAAATGCTCGCCGCGGAATTCAATCGAGATGACTTTCCCGTGGTCGATCACCGCACCTGGGTGTTCCTCAGTGATGGCTGCCTCATGGAGGGAATCTCGCACGAAGCCTGCTCGCTGGCGGGCACGCTGAAGCTCGGCAAGCTGACCGCCTTCTACGACGACAACGATATTTCCATCGACGGCAACGTCAGCGGCTGGTTCACGGACGATACGCCGGCGCGTTTCGAGAGCTACGGCTGGCAGGTCATTCGCGACGTGGACGGCCACGACAGTGCGGCCGTGGCCGCTGCCATCGATCAGGCAACCGCGGAATCCGGGCGGCCGTCCCTGATCTGTTGCAAGACGGTGATCGGCTACGGTGCACCCAACAAGCAGGGCACCGCGTCGGCGCATGGGGCGCCGCTCGGCGACGACGAGGTCGCTGCGGCACGCGAGGAACTCGGCTGGAACTACCCGCCATTCGAAGTGCCGGCGCCCGTTGCGGCGGCATGGGACGCCCGCGAGCGCGGTGCCGCCGACGAGGAGTCCTGGGCGGAGCTACTGGGTGATTATGCGAACGCGCATCCCGAACTTGCGAAAGAGTTCGGTCGTCGTATCAATGGCGAGCTGCCAAACGACTGGGAGAGCTTTGCCGATGCAGCGATCGCGGAGATCGACGCGGCAGGCGAGGATATGGCGACGCGCAAGGCGTCATTGGTTGCCCTGAATGCATTCGCACCCCGATTGCCGGAACTTGCGGGAGGCTCGGCGGACCTGACCGGTTCCAACCTGACGAAGCACGCGGGGTCGCAGGTCATAACCGGCGACGATGCCAGCGGTAATTACATCTACTTTGGCGTTCGCGAATTCGGCATGACCGCGATCTGTAACGGGATGGCGCTGCACGGCGGCATCGTTCCCTACAGCGGAACATTTCTCGTGTTTTCAGACTATGCCCGCAACGCGCTGAGGATGGCCGCCCTCATGGGTATTCAGCAGATCCTCGTTTACACGCACGATTCGATCGGGCTCGGTGAAGACGGCCCGACGCATCAGCCGATCGAGCACGTCGCATCGCTCAGGCTGATGCCGAACATGCGCGTCTGGCGCCCCTGCGACACGGTAGAGACCGCGGTGGCGTGGCGTGATGCCATCGAGCGCCGCGACGGCCCGACCAGCCTCGTACTGACCCGCCAGGGCGTGCCGCACCAGCCGCGGGACGCCAGGCAGATAGGCGAGATTACACGCGGCGGCTACGTTCTGAGAGATTCAGCCGGCGACCCCGATGCGATCCTGATTGCGACGGGATCGGAGGTCGCGCTCGCCGTCGCCGCTGCCGGGCGGCTTGCTGATGATGGTATCGATGCGCGCGTGGTTTCGATGCCGTGCACGAGCCTGTTCGAGAGCCAGGCCGCAGAGTATCGGGACGCGGTCCTGCCGCCCGGGGTATCGGCGCGCGTCGTCGTCGAGGCGGGTGCTACCGGGACCTGGTGGCGCTATGTGGGACCGTCCGGAAAGGTCATCGGTATTGATTGCTTCGGCAAATCGGCGCCTGCCGACGAGTTGTTCGAACATTTTGGTTTCTCGGTCGACAACGTCGTCGATGTGACGAAGAGCGTTGTCACGGCATAACTCTTTCATATCTTTGCCGGATCTACAGCCCCCTGGTTGCCGGCTAATCGAATCATTAGGAGACAAACATGACGATCAAGGTTGGCATTAACGGTTACGGCCGTATCGGGCGAAACGTCCTGCGCGCGATCCACGAATCGGGTCGTGCGGGAGAATTCGACGTCGTTGCGCTCAACGATCTCGGTGACGCCGCGACGAATGCTCATCTCACGCGGCGCGATACGGCACATGGACCTTTTCCCGGCACCGTCGAAGTCGATGGCAGCGATATCATCGTCAACGGTGATCGCGTTCGTGTTTTCGCGGAGCGCGACCCTTCGAAGCTTCCCTGGGGGGAGCTGGGCGTCGACGTCGTTTTCGAATGCACGGGACTGTTCCGGACCGGCGAAACCGCGGGTAAGCACCTCGATGGTGGCGCGAAGAAAGTCATCATCTCTGCGCCGGGCGGCGAGGGCATCGACAAGACCATCGTTTACGGTGTCAATCACGATACGCTCACGGCAGACGACAAGATCATCTCGAATGCGTCTTGCACGACCAACTGCCTGGCACCCCTGGTGAAGCCTTTGCACGAAGCAATCGGCGTGAAGCACGGCATCATGACCACAATCCATGCCTACACGAACGACCAGGTGCTGACCGACGTCTATCACAAGGACCTGCGCCGTGCTCGTTCTGCAACGATGTCGCAGATCCCGACGAGCACCGGCGCCGCCAAAGCCGTCGGTCTCGTGTTGCCGGAGCTGAACGGAAAACTCGACGGCTTCTCGATGCGCGTACCAACGATCAACGTCTCCGCCGTCGATCTTTCGTTCGTCGCGGAGCGCGCCACCAGCATCGACGAGATCAACGAAATACTGAAAGCGGCGAGCGAAGGCGAACTCAAAGGTGTGCTCGCTTACAACGACGAACCGCTCGTGTCCATCGACTTCAACCACGATCCGGCCTCGTCCACGTATGACGCGTCACTGACCAAGGTTATCGATGGCACGATGGTCAAGGTGATTTCCTGGTACGACAACGAGTGGGGCTTCTCGAACAGGATGCTCGACACTACGGTCGCCCTCGTCAACGCCAGGTAAGAAGGCTGCGTAATGTCTGTTGTCCGAATGTCCGACCTGGAGCTGTCCGGCAAGCGGGTCCTGATACGCGAGGATCTGAACGTGCCGGTGGACAGCGGCAGGGTGACGAGCGACGCCCGCATCCAGGCATCGCTGCCGACGATCCGGGCGGCGCTCGATGCGGGCGCTGCGGTCATGCTGATGTCGCACCTGGGTCGGCCGACCGAAGGGCAGCCGGAGGACAGGTTTTCACTGCAGCCCGTCGCGAACCGGCTGTCGGAGTTGCTCGGCCGGGAAGTGCCGCTCGTCCAGGACTGGATCGATGGTGTCGAGGTATCCCCCGGCGATGTCGTGCTGCTCGAAAATGTTCGCTTCCTGGACGGCGAGAAGGCGTGCGACGAAGGCCTGGCGAGGAAGATGGCGGCCTTGTGTGACGTGTTCGTCATGGACGCCTTCGGGACGGCGCATCGTGCACAGGCGAGCACTTACGGTGTGGCGGAATACGCCCCCAAGGCGTGTGCAGGGCCGTTGCTGGTGGCAGAGCTCGAGGCACTTGGCAAGGCGCTCGACAACCCGGCGCGGCCGCTCGTGGCGATCGTTGGCGGGTCGAAAGTTTCCACCAAGCTGGATGTACTCGACACACTGGCCGGTATCGTCGACTACCTGATTGTTGGCGGTGGGATTGCCAATACGTTCATCGCCGCTGCAGGCCATGACGTCGGCAAGTCGCTTCACGAAGCGGATATGCTCGGTACTGCTCGCAGTTTGGCGGCAGGCGGCGAGGGCCGCGCGCAGATCCCGGTACCGACGGACGTTGTCGTTGCCGGTGAATTCGCAGATGTGGAGGGAACAACGAAGGCGGTCGACGCGGTATCCGGCGACGAGATGATCCTCGATATCGGTGCCGAGACAGCGGCGTGTTTCAGCGAAATAATAGCCGACGCGGGGACCGTGATATGGAACGGGCCGGTTGGCGTGTTCGAATTCGACAACTTCGGAGCCGGCACGAAAGCGCTGGCCGAGGCAATCGCCGAAAGTGACGCCTTCTCGGTCGCCGGTGGCGGTGACACGCTGGCCGCGATCGCCAAGTATGGCGTCGCAGACCGGATCTCCTACATATCGACGGGTGGCGGCGCTTTTCTCGAGTTCGTGGAGGGCAAGAAACTGCCGGCGGTCGAGGTTCTCGAACGGCGGGCTGCCGGCTAGACGGGCCAGGGACCGGTGATCGCCACCGTGGTTCCTGGGTATTGAATATTCACGAACAGCGTCTTGCCGTCGGGCGCAAAACAGACGCCTGCGAGCTCGGAATTCGAGTGCGGGTTGTCCGCAAGCTGGTACTGGGTTCCATCGGGCCGGATGCCGACCAGGCCACAGTGATTCGATGTGTCCTCGCAAACGATCAGGTCGCCCCACGGCGACATCGTGAGGTTGTCCGCGTTGCGCAGCAGCGTATCTTCACCGGCTTCTGCGAGCAGGGTTAGCTGCCCCGGTCGTTCACTCTCCCCGTTCCGGCCTTCGAGAGGGCTCGGCTGATACATGAAGACCTGGCCCAGGCGCAGCGGTCCGCCGATCGTGCACGTGAATGCGAACGCATCGCCAGCAGTGCACAGGCCTTCGCCGCGGGCAAACGTTGCTGCGCCCGCGGCGGCGCCGCGCAGGCGCAAGTCGTTTTCGGCCGGGTCCACGTCGTCCAGATCGATCCACTCTGCAGGCAGAGCCTCGCCAATCTCGATCGTGCGATTGGCCGACCAGTTGTGCAGCTGTTGCGCGGGCCTTCCCGCGACGGCAAGCGCTTGTAACCGTCCCCCCTCATGAAGCCTCCCCGGCACGTCAGGGACGTAGCGGTAGAACAGGCTGCGGTGGCGGTCTTCCGTCATGTAGACGATTCCGCTTGCCTCATGAACGGCGCAAGCCTCATGTTCGAAGCGGCCCATCGCCCTGATCGGCACCGGGTCGATGAGACCGGGCTCGCCAGCCGGCACCTCGAACACGTAGCCGTGTTTCTCGTCGCGGTTCACCAGCCGGCCACGCGAGAAGCCGGTGCCGGGGCTTTCGAAACACTCCTCGCAGGACAGCCAGCTACCCCATGGCGTCGGGCCGCCCGCGCAGTTCAATTCGGTACCGGCGAGGCTGAGATGCTGGCGCTCGGTATGACCTGTCCGCGGGTTGTAAACGGTCGTCGTCGTACCGCCCGCGCCAGGCGATCTGTCGCCTCCATGATCGTAGACACGTTCCTTGATCTGGTCGGGGAGCGCCTTGAAACTGGTCCCGAAAGCGCTGTATTCGGGGAAAGCCGGCGGCATTTCGTGGTTGCAGACCAGGATCACCCGGCCGTCGGTTCCGGGGAAGGCGGCCATACCGTCGTGAGCTGGCGGAACAATGAACCCGTCATCCATCCTGTCCCCCGATTTCGAGACAACGCGGTAGCTGAATCCTTCAGGCAGGTCCAATAGCTCGCCCGGGTCCGGTCGCAAGGGGCCTATTCCGATTTCGCCGGCACGCGCGGTTCGGACAGTCGGCGGGCTGGCGGCCGCTATGGCGAGGCACTTCAGGAATCGGCGTCGGTTGATCATGGGATGCGTGAGGCGTTCGGAAGCAACGGAGAGTAACAGCATGATGTTACAGCAGTCGAACGCGCCGCTATTCCGCCGTACGACCGACACACCAGTATGCAATAATCGCCGCCATGCAAAGACGGACCAAGATCGTGGCGACGCTGGGACCGGCGACCGACCATAAGGAGACGCTGCGGAAAATGATCAACGCCGGGCTCGATGTCGCCCGCATCAATTTTTCGCACGGCGAGGCGGCGGAGCATCGTCGCCGCGCGAAGGAGCTTCGTGAGGCGGCCGACGAGAGCCAACGCGACGTGGGTTTGCTGGGCGATCTCCAGGGACCGAAGATTCGGGTGCAGCGGTTCAAGGAACGGGCCGTGGAGCTGCAGGACGGCGCATCGTTCTTCCTCGATAGTTCGTTCGGTTTCGAAGATGGAACCGAGGAGGGTGTCGGGGTTGCCCTGAACACGCTGCACGAGGACGTCGAGCCGGGCGACATCCTGTTGCTCAACGACGGCATGATTTCCCTGCAGGTCGATGGCATCGAAGGCACTCGCGTCCACACAACCGTGATCAACGGCGGGATCCTGTCAAACCACAAGGGCATCAATAAGAAAGGCGGCGGCCTGTCCGCGCCGGCGCTCACGGAGATCGACCGAGAAAACATCAAGCTTGCCGCCGAACTCGGGATGGACTTCCTCGCGGTATCGTTCGTTCGTGACGGCGAGGACGTCCATGAAGCCCGCCGTCTGTTCGAGCAGGCAGGCGGCAAAGGCCTGATCGTCGCCAAGATAGAGCGTGTCGAGGCGATCGACGCAATCGACTCGATCATCGAAGCCGCCGATATCATCATGGTTGCCCGCGGGGACCTGGGCGTCGAAATGGGCTATGCGGAGCTGACCGGCATTCAGAAAAAGCTTATTCGCAAAACCCGCAAAGCCAGCAAGATTGTCATTACGGCGACACAGATGATGGAGTCGATGATCCAGAACCCGATTCCGACGCGCGCGGAAGTCTCCGACGTATCGAACGCCGTGATGGACGGCACGGATGCCGTGATGCTGTCCGGTGAGACCGCGGTGGGCCGCTACCCGGTGAAGGCGATTCGTGCGATGGCGGAGGTTTGCAAGGGCGCGGAGAAGTTTCCGTTGCCCGAGGGACTCACGCGTCACCGGATCGGCGATTTCTTCGGACGCGTCGACGAAGCGATCGCCATGGCCGTCATGTATACGGCGAATCATCTGAAGGTAACGGCCATTATTGCATTGACCGAGTCCGGTTCGACCGCGCGATGGATGTCGCGTATCCGGTCGGACATTCCAATTTATGCGCTGACGCCACACGCGGCAACCAGTCGCCGCGTCACGATTTACCGGGGCGTGATCCCGGTGTTTTTCGGTGCCGACCAGTCTCAGGGCGGCCCATACCGCAGCGTTTTCGATACCTTGCTGGCCCGAAAATTTGCCAGCGTTGGCGACTACGTGATCGTGACCAGGGGTGATGTCGAAGGGGTTTCGGGAGGCACCAACTCCATGACGATCGTGCAGGTGACGGAGTCAGGCTGAAGAACATGCGGCGCTGGATCATTCGGACAGGGGCCGCCGCGCTCGTCTTGACTATTGCGGCAGCGCTTGCGGTCTGGCTTACACTGCGGGCAAGCCTGCCGCAGCTGGACGGCGAACTGACGGTGCCCGGTCTCGGCGGCATGGCGACGATAGAACGCGATAGCGCCGGCATCCCGACGATTTCCGCGCGCACGCGTGCCGATCTTGCTTATGCGACGGGGTTTGCGCACGGACAGGACCGGTTCTTCCAGATGGACCTGATACGGCGTAAGGCGGCCGGCGAACTGGCAGCACTGTTTGGCGAGATCGCAATCGATACCGACAAGCGCTACCGTTTCCACCGTTTCCGGGAACGTGCGCGTGCCGTGCTCGCAGCGTCACCAGCAGCGGATGTCGCGATTCTGGAAAGCTATGCGGCCGGCGTGAATGCAGGTCTCGCGAGCCTTGCTGCGCGCCCGTTCGAACACCTCTTGCTCGGTGTGGAGCCCGCGCCCTGGGTAGCGGAGGATTCGGTGCTCGTCGTCTACGCGATGTTCATGCAGCTCAACGACGGGCGTGCCAGCGATGACGTGCGTCGCGGCTTGGCGCACCGCGCGCTCCCCGAGGAAGTGTTCGGCTGGCTATATCCGCAGGGCACTCGCTGGGATGCTCCTATCATGGGCCTGCCGAGAACACAGCCGCCTCTACCCCCTGCCAGCGTATTCTCAGTACGTGACGTGACCGAAAAGCCGCCAGCGGCAGGGGAAACAGGTAAGCGCTACCTGAATGGCAGTAACAACTGGGTCGTCGGCGGGGCTCTGACCGGGACGGGGCGTGCGCTCATGTCGAATGACATGCACCTGGGGCACGACGTACCGAATATCTGGTACCAGGCCCGGCTGATCGTAACGGACGAGGATCCGCGAGACGTAACCGGCGTGTCGTTGCCGGGCACGCCATTCATCACGGCCGGCAGCAACGGCAACATAGCCTGGGGTTACACGAACAGTTATGGCGACTGGGCGGATGCCGTGTTGCTGCGGCCCGGTAACGAGCCGGGCACCTACCGCACACCCGACGGCGACCGTGAGTTCGAAATCCGGCGCGAATCGATAGAGGTCAGGGACGCTGAGCCGGTCGTTTATGAAATCCGCGAGACGATATGGGGTCCGGTGGAGGATCGGATCGACTATCCCGACGGCGATATCGCGGTCAGCTGGATCGCACACAATCCCGAGGCGTTGAACCTGAACCTGGTCTCGCTGGAGATGGCGTTCAACGTAGACGAGGCGCTCAATATCGCCGCTACGATGGGCATTCCGCCGCAGAATTTTGTTGTCGGCGATGCCGGCGGCAACATCGGGTGGACCATCGCAGGGCAGATTCCGGTGAAGAACGGTTTCGATGCGATGGTTCCGGCGGACTGGAGCCGGGAGGAGGGCTGGATCGGCTGGCTGCATCCATCCGATTACCCGCGCGTGGTCAATCCGGCTAACGGGCGCATCTGGACAGCAAACGCTCGGGTCGCCGACGCGGAGGCCCTGGCGGTCATTGGAGACGGGGGCTACGATCTCGGCGCTCGCGCCAGCCAGATTCGCGATTCGCTGCTCGATTCGAACGAATTCAGCCCGGTTGAAATGCTCGCGATCCAGTATGACGATCGCGCATTGTTCCTGTCACGCTGGCGTGACGTGATACTCGATGTCCTCACCGACGCGCGTGTAAGCGGCGACGCACAACTCGTCGAGTACCGTGAGTTGGTACGCAACTGGATTCCCAGGGCGGCTCCGGAATCAGTAGGCTACCGCCTGGTGCGGGCGTTTCGGCTGGAGGTGCAGTCGACGGTATTCTATGCACTCATGGCGCCGGTTCGTGCCGAAAATGGCAGCGACGTCGAACCGTTGCTGAGCAACCAGTTCGAAGGTGTACTGTGGCAACTCCTTGCAGAGCGGCCGCGACACCTGCTACCGGGCATCTACGAGTCGTGGGATGAGCTTCTGCTCGACGCTGTACGCACCAATATCGACTGGTTCGAGAATCACTACGACGGCGACCTTGCGGCGCGCAGCTGGGGCGAAATCAACAAGGCATCTATTCGTCACCCGCTCAGTCGAGCGCTGCCGGTGTTGTCGCGATGGCTCGACATGCCTGCGGAACCACTGAATGGCGATGTCGACCTGCCGAAAGCGCAGGGCCCGGCATTCGGCGCGTCGCAGCGCTTTTCGGTATCGCCCGGCGACGAGGAAAACGGCCTGATGCAAATGCCTACAGGCCAGAGCGGCCACCCGCTGTCGGAATTCTATCGGAAGGGGCACGACGAATGGGTACACGGGCGTCCAAGCCCGTTCCTGCCGGGCGCGCCGCAGCACCGGTTGCAACTGATGCCGGGCGATTGACATAAGCGCGACGCTATCCGCCCCGGCTCCTGACCTTGGAGCGCCCAGAGGGTAAGATGTTCGCTGTACGCCTCAGGATACCGAAACCGAAATGACTGACACCCACTTCACAGGTACCACTACCTACGTTGCTACCGACGATCTGATGATGGCCGTCAACGCGGCGGTTACGCTAGAGAGGCCGATCCTGGTCAAGGGCGAGCCCGGCACCGGGAAGACACAACTCGCGGTCGAAGTGGCGAGCGCGCTCGGCAAGCCGCTGTTCGAATGGCATATCAAGTCGACGACCAAGGCACAGCAAGGTCTCTACGAATACGATGCCGTTGCCAGGCTCCGGGACTCGCAGCTTGGGGATGATCGCGTTCACGACATTGCCAACTACATACAGAAGGGCAAGATCTGGGAGGCATTCGCTTCGGACGAGCAGCCGGTACTGCTGATCGACGAGATCGACAAGGCAGACATCGAGTTTCCGAACGACCTGCTTCGGGAGCTCGATCGGATGGAATTCTATGTCTACGAAACGCAACAGCTGGTTACGGCAAAACACCGACCGATCATCGTCATAACGAGTAACAACGAAAAGGAACTTCCCGATGCATTCCTGCGACGTTGTTTCTTCCACTACATCAAATTCCCGGACGAGGATACGATGGCGAAGATCGTGGACGTACACTATCCGGATCTGAAGAAGAACCTGCTCAGCGAGGCCCTTAATGCCTTCTACAGGGTTCGCGACGTGCCAGGATTGAAAAAGAAACCGTCAACGTCGGAACTGCTCGACTGGATCAAGTTGCTCCTGGCAGAAGATATCCCGCCCGAGGCTTTGCGCGGTGACGACAAGCGGAAGGCCATTCCGCCGCTCTATGGCGCTCTCCTGAAGAATGAGCAGGACGTGCACCTCTTCGAGCGCCTGGTCTTCCTGGATCGGGGGGCCGGACACCAGTAAAGCCCATGTTGATTCCGTTCTTCTACATGCTCCGTGAAGGCGGCATGAATACGTCGATCACGGAGCTCCTCACGCTGCTCGAAGCGATGAAGCGCGGAGTTGCCGGCACCAGCGTCGACGACTTTTACTACCTTGCGCGTGCGGCGCTGGTGAAAGACGAATCGCAGCTTGACCGCTTCGATCGCATATTCGCCGTCTATTTTCAGGGCGTTGAGGACAGCCTTGGTGATCTTTTCGAAGAGCTTCCGGAGGACTGGCTTCGCAAGCAGGCGGAGTTACTGTTGTCGGACGAGGAGCGCGCCAGGATCGAAGCCTTGGGCGGTTTCGAGGAACTGATGAATGCGCTGCGTGAACGATTGGAGGAGCAGGGCGATCGCCACGAAGGTGGTAGTAAATGGATCGGAACAGCGGGTACGTCGCCGTTTGGTGCTTACGGCTACAATCCGGAAGGCGTGCGAATTGGCCAGCATGGTTCACGGCACCGCAGTGCCGTAAAGGTCTGGGACCGCCGCGAGTACCGGAATCTCGACGATTCGGTCGAACTGGGAACGCGCAACATCAAAGTGGCACTGCGAAGGCTGAGAAAATTCGCCCGGGAAGGTGCGGCAGACCAGCTGGATCTCGAAGATACGATCGATAAGACCGCTCGGAACGCGGGACTGCTGGACATCCGCATGGTTCCGGAGAGGCACAACGCCGTCAAGGTGTTGCTGTGCCTCGATATCGGCGGTTCAATGGACGATCACGTGCGGATTTGCGAAGAGCTGTTCTCGGCGGCCAGCAGTGAGTTCAAGCACCTGGAATATTTCTACTTTCACAATTTCATCTATGAATCCTTGTGGAAGGACAATCGCCGACGTCACTCCGAGCGCGTTCCTACGCTGGACATCACCCACAAGTATGGCGCGGACTACAAGTTGATTTTCGTTGGCGATGCCACGATGAGCCCCTACGAAATCGTCTACGCGGGCGGCAGCGTGGAACACTGGAACGAGGAACCGGGTGCCGTGTGGATCAAGCGTCTGCTGAATACCTACAATAAAGCGATCTGGCTAAACCCCGAGCCCCGCGAACGGTGGGATTTCACGCCGTCTGTCAAACTGACGCGAGAGATCATGGACGATCGAATGTTTCCGCTGACAATCGCGGGCCTCGACCAGGGTATCAGGGCCCTGCACTAGTCTAGTTTCCGGCGCCGAGCGCCTCGAGGTCAGCAAGCACCTGGGCGGCATGCTCGTCCGGGTCCACCTTTTCGTAATGCCGCGCGACATTACCCTGCGGATCGATGATGAACGTTTGCCGCTTGGCAACCGTCCAGCCCATCATCTTCGTCTTGACACCGTAGGCGTCGGCCGTCACGCCCTCCGTATCCGCCAGCAACGGAAACGGCAGGTCATGATTCTCAGCAAAATTCCTGTGGGACTCTACGTCGTCGAGGCTTACGCCAAGTATCTGCGTGTTGAGCTTGCGAAATGCGAAGATATTATCGCGAAACTCACAGGCTTCAGTGGTACAGCCGGGCGTCTCGTCTTTCGGGTAGAAGTACAGCACTACCCATTGGTCCCTGTAATCCTCGAGCGAGTGCAGTTGACCCTCCTGGTCCGGCAGCTCGAATTCCGGTGCAGGAGCGCCGATTTCGACGCCACCGTCCGCGAAAGCCAGCGGAGCAAGCAAAAGGGCGACGGCCAATGTCAAAAAACCGGGCGCAGTGCGATTCATGATTGTGTCCGATTCGATAGAGTTGCAGAGCCCACTATGATACGACAGGTTGAACTACGTGCAAGGCGGCGGGACCCTTCTTAACAATATGGTCAACATGAAATCGACAGCGAATCGGAACAAGACCGCATTGGTGCTCCCCGGAGGCGGGGCCCGGGCCGCGTTCCAGGTGGGCGTGCTCACGGCGATCGCCGAACTCCTGCCACGCGGAACCGTTAATCCATTCGGAATAATCAGCGGTACCTCCGCCGGTGCGATCAATTCCGTCGTACTCGCGGCAAAGGCGCGTCGCTTTCGTGTCGCGATAGCCGAACTCGAGCGCGTCTGGGGTAATTTCAGGTGTCACCACGTTTACCGTACTGACAACCTGGCGATGCTGAAGAGTAGTTTGCGATGGCTCGGCGCATTCGTGACTGGCGGTACGCTCGTCCGCATGCCCAAGTCCCTGCTCGACAACTCGCCGCTGCGTGAATTGCTGAGTCGCAACGTTCGCTTCCCACGGATCGAGCATGGTATCGAACAGGGCTGGCTTAACGCCGTAAGTATCACGGCCGCGGGTTACAGTTCGGCGCGGTCGACATCGTTTTTCGAGGCCGCAGGTAACCACGAGGAGTGGTCTCGCACACGCCGCGCCGGTGTTCGAAGCCGGCTCAATCTCGATCATCTGATGGCAAGCATTGCCGTACCCATGATATTTCCCCCGGTTCACATTGGCAGCGAGTATTTTGGCGACGGCGCGATGCGGCAGGCGACGCCGCTGGCACCGGCTGTGCATCTCGGCGCCGACCGCATTCTCGTCATCGGTGTGCGGAACGAGATTGCCGACGGAACGGGCGATCTCGAAGCGCCGACCCCGTACCCCAGTTTCGCGGAGATCGCGGGCTATACACTCGATACGCTGTTCATGGACGGGCTGTACTCCGATCTTGAACGGCTGAACAGCATCAACCAGTTGATCGACACAGTACCCGCGGAACATCGTGGTCCCAAACTGTCGCGCATGCGCCCAATCGATACGATGGTGATTGTGCCCAGCGAGGACCTTCGGCTATTGGCACATAAACATCGCGAGGCGTTGCCGGCCGCGCTTCGTACATTGCTCTGGGGT
>JBFEXY010000031.1:0-14859 GCA_041562415.1 Woeseiaceae bacterium | reverse complement strand
TCGGCACCAACGGAGGTGCCATGGAAGACGGTGCCATCTTGCAGAGCCAGTACAGCCGGCGTACTCAAATGCAGACCTCGGTGCGAAACTCGATTGGAAACCCAAAGCCAGACCGACCAGTGATCAGCGTCAATCTATGGCGCGCCCGAATAGACGCGAGTCGTAGATGTACAAAAGCGGAAGGACAATGCCTCCCGCTCATGACTTCGCTGACCGCTCAGCGATCCGGCGTAGTTTACTGAACGCAGGCACGGTGCGCCAGAGCAGCCGCGGGCTTTTTTTGAAATCAGCGCGTATTTTTGCCAAACAGCACATCGTGCATGTCATAGAATCCTGGCTGCTGTTGCCCGGACACCCAGCGCGCAGCCCGCAGTGCCCCCTCGGCAAAGACCGTACGCGTCGTAACGCTGTGGCTCAGGGTCAGGCGCTCGGTCGGTGACGAGAAAATGACTTCGTGGTCTCCGGGCACTTCACCCCGACGTTCCGACTGGTAATGGACGGAATCTGCGCCCACCTGGTTGCGCGCACTGGCGACGGACTCACCGAGCTTCAGCGCCGTTCCGGACGGCGCATCCTTCTTGTGCACGTGATGCGTCTCATGAATCTCGATCGCGAACTCGTCGCCGAGCGACCTGGCGGCCCGGCCCACGAGTTCCTGCAGAACGGCGATTCCCTGGCTCATATTGCGATCGTAGACCACCGGCACTACTTGCGCGGCGTTTTCCAACGCTGCCAATTGAACGCCGCCCAGTCCGCTGACGCCGCAAACCAACGGCTTGCCGTGCCGTGACACGGCTTCGGCAACCTGCTCAGTCGCTTCAAACAGGCTGAAATCGATGATGACATCGGCAGCCTCGACGACATGGAGAAGATCACTCGAGACGATTGCACCGGAAGGGGTTGCCAGGTCCGCGACGGCATCCGGGTCGCGCACCCATACACTGCTTATCTCGAGATCGGGAAACTCGTTGACGGCATTGATAATGGCGAGCCCCATGCGACCCGCGCCCGCGATACCAAGCCTGATTGGGTTAGTGGCCAATGCGCTCGAAGAACCGCTTGACGGTATCGAACCAGGTGTCGGCACGCGGCGAGTGCTTGTCTCCGCCGGTCTGCACCTTCGAGTCGAACTTGCTCAGCAGCTCTTTCTGTTCGTTCGTAAGATTCACGGGCGTCTCGACGGCAACCTTGGCAAACAGATCGCCCTTGCGAGAATCCCGCACCGTTGTCACGCCCTTGCTTCGCAGCCGAAAGACCTTGCCCGACTGGGTTCCGGCCGGCACTTTCAATGACACGTTGCCGTCGAGCGTGGGTAACTCTACTTCCCCGCCCAGGGCGGCCGTTGCAAAACTGATCGGCACTTCGCAGGACAGGTCCGAACCGTCACGCATGAATATCTTGTGCGGCTCGAGTCGGATCTCCACGTAAAGGTCGCCGGGAGGCCCCCCGTTACGTCCGGCCTCGCCTTCCCCGGACAAACGTATCCGGTCGCCGTCGTCGACACCTGCCGGGACCTTAACGGACAGCGTGCGGGTCTTGCGGACGCGGCCACGGCCGTGACACGTGTCGCACGGATCGGAAATCATCGTACCGGCGCCCTTGCACGCCGGACAGGTCTGCTGGATCGAAAAGAATCCCTGCTGCATTCGGACCTGGCCCGCGCCGCCGCAGGTCGAACACTGCACGGGCGAAGTACCTTTCTTTGCACCGCTACCGTCGCAGACGTCGCAAGTGACCTGCGAGGGTACGTCGATGGTTACCGTGTCACCACGGACCGCCCTTTCGAGATCGAGTCGGAGCTCGTAGCCGAGATCGGCACCGCGAAAGACCTGTCTTCCGCCGCGTCGACCTCCGCCGCCAAAGATATCGCCGAATACGTCGCCGAAGATGTCGCTGAAGCCCTCGGCACTGAACCCGCCGGGACCGCCCATGCCGGCGCCACGAAGGCCCTCGTGGCCGAAGCGGTCGTAAGCGGCTCGCTTATCGCTATCGCGCAGCACTTCGTAGGCTTCCTTGGCCTCCTTGAACTTGCTTTCCGAATCTGCGTCCTCGCCCTTGTTGCGGTCCGGATGGTACTTCATGGCGAGGCGACGATACGCCTTCTTGACCTCGTCCGCCGAAGCCGACTTCGAGACCCCCAGTACCTCGTAATAGTCGCGTTTTGCCATGCTTACTCAAGAACGGGCGCCCGCCAGGGCGCCCTTATTCAATTTCCGGTACCCGGGCTTCGCCCTCAGGCCGACTTGGACTGATCGTCCTTGTCGACTTCCTCGAACTCGGCGTCGACAACGTCTTCACCCGATTCGGCCTGTTGAGCTTCACCGGAAGACTCCGCCTGCTGTTCCGAATACAGCTTCTGGGCCAGCGCGCCCGAAGCTTCGGCCAGGGCGGCGGTCTTTTTCTCGATGGCTTCCTTGTCGTCCTTTTCCAGCACCGTTTTGAGATCCGAGACCGCGCTCTCGATACTCATTCGCTCCTCGCTGCTCGCCTTGTCGCCCAAATCCTTGAGCGTTTTCTCGGCGGCATGGATCAGACCGTCCGCCTGGTTGCGCACATCGACGAGTTCGCGGAACTTGCGGTCCTCTTCGGCATGGCTCTCGGCGTCCCTGACCATCTTCTCGATTTCGTCGTCGGAAAGTCCGCTCGACGCCTTGATGACGATATTCTGGCTCTTGCCCGTTGCCTTGTCCTTCGCCGATACATTGAGAATGCCGTTCGCATCGATATCGAACGTCACCTCGATCTGCGGCATACCGCGCGGCGCCGGCGGGATGTCCGTCAGATCAAATCGGCCGAGCGACTTGTTGTCGACGGAACGCTCACGCTCTCCCTGCAGCACGTGGATAGTCACGGCCGTCTGGTTGTCGTCGGCGGTCGAGAACACCTGCTCCGCATTCGCCGGGATCGTCGTATTCTTCTCGATCAGCTTGGTCATGACACCGCCGAGCGTTTCGATACCGAGCGACAGCGGCGTGACGTCGAGCAGCAGAACGTCCTTGACGTCGCCTGCCAGCACGCCACCTTGTATCGCAGCACCCAATGCGACCGCTTCGTCGGGATTGACGTCCTTCCGGGGCTCCTTGCCGAAGAAGTTCTGCACGACTTCCTGCACCTTCGGCATGCGGGTCTGCCCGCCGACCAGGATCACATCGTCGATCTCGTTGACCTTGAGCCCGGCATCCTGCAGCGCGACCTTGCAGGGACCCATCGTGCGCTCGATTAACTCGTCGACGAGGGACTCCAGCTTCGCGCGCGTCAGCTTTATGTTCAGGTGCTTGGGCCCACTGGCATCCGCAGTGATGTAAGGCAGGTTGACCTCGGTCTGCTGCTGCGAGCTCAGTTCTATCTTCGCTTTCTCGGCAGCTTCCTTCAGGCGCTGCATGGCCAGCGGATCCTTGCTGATGTCGACGCCGCTTTCCCGCTCGAATTCCTTGGTGAGGTATTGTATGACGCGCAGGTCGAAGTCTTCGCCGCCGAGGAACGTGTCGCCGTTGGTAGAGAGCACTTCGAATTGATGCTCACCGTCGACTTCCGCAATCTCGATGATCGAAACGTCGAAGGTTCCGCCGCCGAGATCGAATACGGCGATCTTCTTGTCACCGCGCTTCTTGTCCATACCGTACGCCAGCGCTGCCGCCGTCGGCTCATTGATGATCCGCTTCACATCCAGACCGGCGATCTTGCCAGCGTCCTTGGTCGCCTGGCGCTGCGAATCATTGAAATACGCAGGTACGGTCACGACGGCCTCGGTCACCGGTTCGCCGAGATAGTCTTCCGCCGTTTTCTTCATCTTCATGAGCACGCGCGCCGATATCTCGGGCGGCGCCATCTTCTTGCCAGCCGCCTCTACCCAGGCATCGCCGTTATCGGCCTTGGCAATCGTGTACGGCACCATGTGGATATCGCGCTGCACGACATCGTCCTCGAAGCGGCGGCCGATGAGGCGCTTTACCGCGAACAAGGTATTGCTCGGATTGGTGACAGCCTGGCGTTTCGCCGACTGCCCCACCAGCACCTGGTCATCCTTGGTGAACGCAACGATCGATGGCGTCGTGCGATCGCCCTCACTGTTCTCGATGACCTTGGGGGTGCCGCCCTCCATGACTGCCACGCAGGAGTTTGTGGTACCCAAGTCGATACCGATTACTTTACCCATGCCGAATTACTCCAAAATTCATTAGTTTTCCAAACTGGTTGTGAATTGGGGGCAAGCCCTTGTGTTTCAAGCGCCCCCAACGCTGCTAATCCTCAGTGGCCAACGTCACCCGCCGGCGGTTCGGAGGCAACGATAACGCGGGCGGGTCGCAGCAGGCGGCCGTTAAGCGCATATCCCTTCTGAATGACCTGCGCGACAGATCCGGGCTCCACGTTGTCCGCCGGCATCATGCTCATGGCCTCGTGCAATTCCGGGTCGAATGGCTCGCCCTCAGGATTGACTTCCGACACCCCGAACCGGTCCAGCGTCGTCTTGAGGAGCTTGCAGGTTGCCTCGCTGCCCTCGAGCAACGTCTGCACATCCGCATTGTCAGCAGCAGCCAGCCCCATTTCGAGGCTGTCCACCACCGCAAGCAGCTCGCGGCTGAAATTCTCGAGCGCGAACTTGTGGGCGTTTTCGACATCGCGCGTAGCGCGCTTACGGACGTTCTCGAGCTCTGCCGCGGCACGCAGGTAGAGGTTCCAGTTCTCGTCAGCCTTCGCCTGTGCATCGGCCAATGCAGCCTCGGGACTCTGATCCGCTGCTGCTGTGCCGCTCTTCTCCGCAGCCGTTTCAGACATCGGCTGCTCGCCGGATCCCGGCGGCGTTTCCTCGGCTTCGACGTCAGGTCGCTTGGGCTCCGCACTCATGCATGTAACTCCACATTTCTATCGGCCACACGTACCCGCCGGCCGGTAACAAGGAAGTTGCGAGTGTGGGGGCCGCGCCTGAAAAATCAAGCGCATCGGCCATTTTTTTCGCGAATGCCGCGCCTAGCTGCGCTGGCTAAGCGCCGAAGCCAGCAACCGGGCCGTGATATCCACGATCGGTACGATCCGGTCGTATGCCATGCGAGTGGGCCCGATTACGCCGAGCACGCCAATCCTATCGTCGCCGATGCGATAAGGCGCCGTGACCACGCTGCAGTCGTCGAGGATGCGAAAACCGGACTCTTCGCCGATGAATACCCGTACACCCTGCGCATCGATACTGCGGTCCATGAGATCGAGGATCAGGCGCTTCTTCGAAAACGCATCGAACAGGCGCCTCAAGGTCTCGATATCCGACAATTCCGCAAAATCCATGAGTTTCGTTTCGCCGGTCAGCACGAATTCGCCGCCGGGCTCGGCCGCACCTGCCAGCGCTGAATGCGCAACGGCGATGATGTCCTGCATCGCCTGGTTCATCGAATCACGCAAATCTTCCAGGTCCGAGACGATTTGCTCACGAACCTGCAGCATATCCTTGCCGGCGTATTTTTCATTGATGAAATTCGCCGCCTGGATCAATTCCGACTCGGAGTACTCACGGTCCAGATGCAGGATCCGGTTCTGCACTTCACGATCGTTGATCACGAGGATGACCAGCACCCTGAAGTCCGACAGCGGCAGGAATTCTATTTGCCGCAGTGTCGCTTGCTGGCCGCGGGGCACCGTGACTACGCCAGCCAAACTCGTAATTTCCGAGAGCATGTTGGAAACCGAACTGATCAACGAATCGGGATCGTCGACGTTCCTCCGCAGGTTTGACTGCAGCCGGCGCAGCTCGTCGCCCCGTGGCTGGCGATAACGCACGAGGGTATCCACGAAAAGACGGTAACCCTTCGCCGTCGGCACGCGACCCGCAGAAGTGTGAGGAGCCGCGACGAGGCCCATCTCCTCCAGATCCGCCATCACGTTGCGAATCGTCGCCGGGCTGAGGTCGAGACCGGAATCCTTCGACAGCGTCCGCGAGCCCACGGGCTCGCCCTCGCGTATATAGCGCTGTATCAGCACGCGCAGCAGATGGCTCGCGCGCTCGTTAGGTAAGGAACTGATTGCTTCTGCCGACATTTCAAGGAAACGGAAACAGCGCGATAGATGCGCTGTGTTACGGTATCAAAACAAGCTAGCAACCGCTTGGCGACCGGTCAAGGGTCTGCAACAATCGCCTTACACGGCGCCCGGTACCTGGCATCGAAAGCGAACGCGAGATGGCAACTATGTTCAAGAAAGTAGCGATCCTGGGGCGCCACGAAGACCCACGCGTATCCGAGCCGATCACCGTGCTGGCAGAGTACCTCACGCATGCGGGTATCGAAGTGCTGGCCTCCGAGGATATGTCGCTCGATATCGTGGCAACGCGCATGCCGGAGTCGGATCTTTCCGACACGGCCGACCTAATCATTGCTATCGGCGGCGACGGCGCAATGCTCTATGCAGGGCAGCTGGCGCGACGTGGCGACGTTCCGTTGCTGGGTATCAACCGCGGCCGCCTGGGTTTTCTTGCGGACGTGACACCCGAAGAGATGCTGGACAGCGTCGGGCACGTGCTTGCCGGCGAATACACCACGGACAAGCGGCTGGTGCTGGAGGCGCGACTCGAGCGGCCGGATGAACCGGACACCACCGCGCTCGCCCTGAACGACGTCGTCCTGCAGCGCCGCGAAACAGGCCGCATGCTCGACTTCGTTACCCGCGTTTCAGGCCGCTTCGTGAATACGCACGCCGGTGATGGGCTGGTCATTGCGACGCCGACGGGCTCGACCGCTTACTCGCTGAGCTGCGGCGGCCCCATCATCGAGCCGCGTCTCGACGCGGTCGTCGTTGTGCCGGTTGCGCCCCACACCCTGTCCGACCGGCCGATCGTCATCCCTGCCGACCTCGGCATCGAGCTGCGCCTCCTCGAACGCGAAAACACCAGGGCCGAGATCATGGCGGACGGACACTCGATGGGTGAGATTCGGCCGCAGGACAGGCTGCGCGTTGCCGCTTCGGAGACACGCCTGACCCTGCTGCACCCGCCAGGTTACGATTTCTTCGGGATCCTGCGTTCCAAACTGCACTGGGGGCACGATTCCCGGAAGCGGGACACGCCAGCGGAGGACAACTAGACGTGCTCGTGAATCTGCAGGTGCGCGATTTTGCAATCGTCGATCGAATCGAGGTCGAATTCGAACCGGGCATGACCGTGCTTACTGGCGAAACCGGGGCGGGTAAATCGATCCTGGTCGACGCCCTCGGACTGGTCCTCGGCGAGCGCGGTAGCAGCAAGCTCGTGCGAAGCGGTGCAAAGCGCGCCGAGTTCAGCGCTGACTTCGAAGTCTCCGGCCTGCCGCAAGCCCGTGCGTGGCTGGAGGAGCAGGCGCTCGACGAAGATGATCAGTGCCTGCTGCGGCGGGTGATCAATTCTGACGGCAGGTCTCGGGCGTTCATCAACGGCAACGCCGTTCCCGTGCAGCAGCTCAAGACCCTGGGCGAATTGCTTATCGATATTCACGGCCAGCACTTCCACCAGTCGCTTGGCCGCCGCACGGTTCAGCGCGACCTGCTGGATCATTACGGCGACCTCAAGGAACTGCGCGAAAGGACCGCAGACGCATTCCTGCAATGGAAGTCGCTCCTTGAGCGGCTCGAGGCTCTGAGGAGTGCGGATGCAGACCGGGAATCTCGAGTCGACCTGCTGACCTTTCAGTTGCGGGAGCTCGAATCGCTGGACGCGAGGCCCGGCGAATATACGGAGCTGCGCGCCGAGGCGCAGCGTCTTGCGAACAGTGGCCGGCTCGCAGAGGGAGTCGCAGCGGCATTGGACGGTCTGTCCGAAAACGACTCGGGAAACGTCGCCGGGATGCTTGCGGCTGCGGAGCGCGCGCTGCAGGGGCTCGTCGCATTTGACGAAGACCTGTCAGCCATAGTCGAACTGCTGGACAGCGCCGGGATACAGGTTGCCGAGGCCAGCGAATCGTTGCGCCGATACGGCGATTCGATCGATATGGACCCACGCCGGCAGAATCTGGTCGAACAGCGGCTGGATTCCATGCAATCCATTGCCCGGAAACACCGGGTAGAGCCGGAGGACCTGCCGGACCTGCGTGCACGCCTCGCCGCCGAGCTCGACGAGTTGACGCACGCCGAAGAGCGCGGCCAGGAACTGGAACACGAGTCACACGAGGCAGAAAACGCGTACCGCGAACTCGCCGGGGAATTATCGCGGTTGCGCAAACTATCCGCCCGGAAATTCGCAAGCTCGGTAAGCGAGGCTATGGCCGGTCTCGGTATGCCGGGCGGCAGATTCGAGATCTCACTCGAGCCGCTCGCCGGGGGTGCGGAACGCGCCAGCGGCCTCGACGAGATCGAATTCCTGATCAGCGCCAACCCCGGCCAGCCCCTGATGCCGCTTTCAAAAGTCGCATCCGGCGGTGAATTGTCGCGCATGAGCCTGTCGATCCAGGTCATCGCGAGCGACGGCAGCACGATTCCCACGATGGTCTTCGATGAGGTCGACAGCGGTGTCGGTGGCGGCGTCGCCGAAATGGTGGGGCGGCGCCTGGCCGAGGTCGCCAGCGATAGACAGGTCCTGTGCGTCACCCACCTGCCGCAGGTCGCCAGTCTGGCGAACCACCATATCCGCATAAGCAAGGTCACGGATGGCAAGGCCACTCGCACAGGCGCACACGTGCTGGACCAGGAGGAGCGGATCGACGAACTGGCGCGGATGCTCGGAGGCGTCGAGATCACGGCAAAGACGCGCGAACACGCGGCGGAGATGCTGGCGGGCGCGCCCCAGAAGCGCGCCTGAAACAGCTGTCTAGTCCTCGCCCGACCCGTCGTCGCGCCTGACGTACAGCACGAGGCTGTGGTCCAGCAGTTCGAACCCGTGCTCCTCGGCGATCTCGTGCTGCAGGCGCTCGATTTCATCGCTGGTGAATTCGATGACCTCACCTGTTTCGACACACACCATATGGTCGTGGTGCTCGCCGTCATCAAGTTCAAAGACGGAGTGCCCGCCCTCGAAGTTGTGACGCGTGACCAGACCAGCCGCCTCGAACTGCGTAAGCACGCGATAGACTGTCGCAAGGCCGATTTCCTCGCCCGAATCCAGAAGATCCCTGTAAATATCCTCGGCACTGAGGTGGCGGTTCGAGGCATTCTCCAGGATCTCGAGAATCTTGAGGCGCGGCAGCGTGATCTTGAGGCCGGCCTTGCGTAATTCGTGACGTTGCTCCATTAACGGTATCCCTGGTAGCACTGTGGAAGAGCGCCTATCGCGGCGTTTGGCAAGAAGGTATGATGCGCGCCTATTATGACGCAGATGGCAGCGTGGCTCTACAGGTGCACCTGCCCGCAAGCTCGATACTCGGGATCCGGTTAGCCCTAAATGCATTCGTCGATTCGCAACTCGGTAGCTCTCGCCATGGCGATGGGGATACTCATCGTTTCATCTGGTTGTGTTTATCGCGCCAACATCTCACAGGGAAACATCGTCGAAGAAGAGGACCTCGACCAGGTCGAAGTTGGCATGACGCGCAACCAGGTCCGGTTCCTGCTCGGGACACCGATGGTCGACGACCCATTTCGCAGGAACCGCTGGGACTACGTCTACTATGTCAAGATCGGCCGCAATGACGCCACCGCCAAGCGCTGGGTGACGATACTGTTCGACGGTGACACGGTGAGTGAGATTCAGCGCAATCGGGACCTCGCTGAGGGCCTCTGAGCGCTAGTCTTTTTCTGCAAGCGCCCGCTGGCGCCGCGCCTCGCGAGGATCGATCTCGAGCGGACGGTAGAGCTCAACCCGGTCGCCATCATTGACCGTGCTTTCGCGGGCGGCGGGCTTGCCCCAGATACCCGCGGGCATCGCTTCCACCGCCAGTTCCGGGAAACGTGACGCGATGCCCGAAGCAGCAATCACCTCGTCCACAGTGGCCCCCTTGTTGACCGTCATCGCCAGGAGCACCTGCCGCTCCGGCGTGGCCAGGACTATCTCCACGGACACCGTGTCAGCCATCCACCGTCGCCCCTGCGCCGTAAATATCCTGTGCGCGGGACACAAAGGCGTCCACCAATGAATTGCAGATCTCTTCGAAGTAGCGGCCCAACAGCCGGTTCGTAGCACGGCTTTTGACCTCGAATTCGACCTCAAGCGAGACCTTGCAGCCAAGGTGATCGAGCGCCTTGAAATGCCAGCCGCCGCTCAGGTGACTGAACGGGCCCTCGACGAGTTCCATGTCGATCGCTTCATACTCGCGCATCCTGTTGCGCGTCCTGAAGCTCCGGCGCAGCCCGGCAAGGTGCATTTCGACAGAGCCTTCCAGGACATCCCCATCGCGCCAGTGCAGCACGGCGCCACCGCACCACGGCAGGAAATCCGGGTAAGACTCCACGTCCTCGACGAGAACATACATCTGCTGGGCCGAGTACGGCACGAGCGCACTGCGCTTTACTCTGCGCATGATCTCAGTAGCCGCGGTATCCGCAGCAGGTCATGACAGGTCGGGTAGCAGGCCGACTGCCTTGAGAAATACAAACAGGATACCCACTGGCACCAGGAAACGAGCCAGCATACGCCAGAGCTTGTAGAGAAGACCGGCACCGCCGAGTTCTTCCGCGGTCGAATTCCTGCACATTACCCAGCCGGCGAAGACGGCGATAAACAGGCCCCCCAATGGCAACATGATGTTATTTGTGAGGTGATCCAGGTTGTCAAAAACGGTGCCTTTATAGACCGACAGGTTGGCGAATACGTTGAAGGAGAAAACGGTCCCGAAGCCCAGCAGCCAGATCAGGCCGCCGATGATGACTGCGGCCTGTGCGCGCGTTTTGTTGAAGCGCTCGACCAGCCACGCGACGGCTGGTTCCATGAGACCCAGCGCTGAGGTCCAGGCGGCGAAAGAAAGAAGGACGAAAAACAGCGTGGAGAAGAAGGCCCCGCCTGGCATCTGGCCGAGGGCCAGCGGCAGCGTCTGAAACACGAGGCCCGGTCCGTCGGCTGGATCGAGGCCGTTCGCAAAGACCAATGGGAATATCACCAGTCCGGCCAGGATCGCGATCAGCGTATCCGCGGTTACGACAGCCCCGGACGCACCTATGATGGACGTTTCCTCGGGAAGGTAGGCGCCATAGGCCATGATTGCGCCCATCCCGATCGACAAGGTAAAGAACGCCTGCCCCATAGCGGCCAGCACGCTATCCCAGGTCAGCTTGCTGAAATCCGGCGTGAACATGAATGCCACGCCCTCGCCGAAGTGGCCCGACGTGAGCGAGTAACCCAACAGTACGAGCATCAGCACTAACAGCGCGGGCACCATGAAACGCACGGCCTGTTCGAGCCCCCGTTCGACACCACGCATGACGACGAATATCGTCAAACCCATGAACAAGGTGTGACAGAACGCAACGGCTCGCCAGTCGCCCACGAAACCGCCAAATTGCTGGCCTACGATCGCGGCGTCAGCGCCAGTGAACACTCCCGTGGCACTCTTCACGATGTAAGCGAGCGTCCAGCCCGCAATGACACTGTAGTAGGAGAGGATCAGGATACCGGCCAGCACGCCCATGCCACCGACAAATTGCCAGCGGCTGGAACTGCCCTCTTCCTCGCCAAGCAGCGCCATTGTCGCTACCGGGTTGCGGCGACCCCGCCGCCCGATCAGAATCTCGGACATCATTACCGGCATGCCGATCAGTACGACGCACAACAGGTAAACGATCACGAACGCACCGCCCCCGTTCTGGCCCGCGACGTATGGAAATTTCCAAACGTTGCCGAGACCCACGGCCGAGCCGGTAACTGCGAGAACGAAGGCCATCCGCGACGACCAGTGCCCGTGAAGTGATTTACGCTTGCCGGGTTCGGCAGCCTGGTTACTCAGCATTCTCGCTCTCTCGGGGCGAAGGAAGGCGCGATTCTCATACAATTTCCGAAACGTGACAACAACACCCGCGGCAGGCACCGATCGCATGCAACGCTATGCGAGCCCGAGAATTCCGTATAATCGCGCCCCCTGCTGCCCCGCGGCGAAATCGATGTAATGAGCAAGAAGAAACCCGACAACAGTAACGTCATAGCCGCTAATCGCAAGGCCAGGCACGATTACTTCATCGAGGATCGCGTCGAGGCGGGCCTGTCACTGGAGGGCTGGGAAGTGAAAAGCCTGCGCGAAGGGCGGGCGCAGCTCACGGAAAGCTACGTAATCATAAAAAACGGCGAGGCCTTCCTGGTCGGCGCGCATTTCTCGCCGCTCCTCTCGGCCTCGACGCACGTCCAGGCGGATCCAACCCGCAGCCGAAAGCTACTGATGCATCGCGGCGAGCTCGATCGTCTGATCGGCGCAGTGGAACGCAAGGGCTATGCCCTCGTGCCCCTGGACCTGCACTGGCGCAAGGGCCGCGTGAAGCTTGAGGTCGGGCTGGCCCGCGGCAAGAAACAGCACGACAAGCGTGCCGCAGACAAGGAACGGGACTGGGCACGCCAGAAAGAAAGAATTCTAAAACATTAGTTTTAAATCAATATATTACAAACTTTATTTAAAGTATATTCTTAATATTTGATGATCCGGAAATGTGTGCAAATGCGTTGTAATACGGTCGTTTGCCCATACACTGTGAATTCACGGGGGTGACTTGGCTTCGACGCGGGTCGCGAAACTCCGGGTGCATGCCGAGGGACAGATCACCTCGTAAATCCAGCTGTAACACTTATAGTTGCCAACGACGACAACTACGCTTTAGCTGCTTAAAAACCAGCTCTAAGCCTTCCGCCCGGATCGTGCCTATGCGTCCGGATCACGGGAGTCACCGACATAGGACCGCGGTGCGGGCGTGTTCAGTGTCCAATCCGTTAAATCCTTACTGAACTGGCTGTGAGTTTTCCCTGCCCGTCGGGTAGCCCGCAGTGAGATTAAAGACGGAATAAGCATGTAGAGCTCGTAGCGTAGGGCTTGCGGACGTGGGTTCGATTCCCACCACCTCCACCAAAATACCCGGCCCTGCCTGACGGCAGGGCCGACTATTTTGAACGACCCGGAAGGCCTCACCACGTAACCCATCGACACGACTTTCATCACCGTCGCATTCGGCGCGCCGATTCAGCGATGGGATTCTCTTGGCGGTGTCTGGCGCGCCGGGGTTCGATTCCCACCACCTCCACCAACACCATAAAAAACCGCCGCCAGGCGGTTTTTTTGTTGGTGGGCAGTGGCTGGGACGAGAAGCCACGTAGTGGGTTCACAAAACGCGGCGTAGCCCGTTTTGGACGCCCGAAGGGCGCCGCAACGCGGTGAGCTGCCGGAGGCAGCGAATCCATTCCCACCACCTCCACCCTATTCCTGGGGCTGCCATGCGGCGGTCCCTCTCATCGACCTAATCGTATGGCCGCAATCGCGAGAGGCTGTGTATGAAGACGACGCGATCCTCGATCGAAATGATGCCCTCGTCGACGAGATTGCGGAGCAGCCGGGACAAGGTTTCCGGCTTTATCGACAGCCGCGATGCGATGACGTGACGCGGCAACTCGAGCCTCGCGGTCGCCTGATTGCCGTCTCGCGAATCGACAATATGGTCCATGATGTAGCTCGCAAGCCGATGCCGGGCGTTCTGGATCGACAGGTTCTCGATTTCGCGGACGCGCGCATGCAGATGCCTGGATAGATCCGCCAGCAATCGCATGCAGGCATCACGATTGTTACGCAAAATGTCCAGGTAGGCGCGGTTGGGAATTTCACAAAGTTGCGAGGCCTGTAGCGTTTCCGCGGTGACCGGAAACTTGATATCTCGCATGAAGGTTACAGCCTCACCGAAGGTCCTGCCGGGCTCGACGACCTCCAGCGTCTTCTTGTCACCGGTCGCCGAAATCAGGCTCAGTTCGACAAGACCTGTATCCACATAATAAAAACTGTTAGCCGGGTCGCCGCGGTGAAACAGGACCTGCCCCTGCTCGAAATCTTTCACCTTCATGTCAGCTGCAAGCCGCTCGAAGTTCTGCTCGTCAAGACCGGCAAAAAGGTAGTGGCCACGAACCGACTCGTAGAGAGATGAACTCTTGTCCATGGGCACCGAGTCTAGCACTCCGTCGCTACGCATCACTGCTCAGGTCTCCGGGCATCGATCAGGCTGAAAACGTCCGCAACAGTCTAGACCGGCCTGCTCAGGTGTCCTTGACCTGGATCAAGGCGCAATTCGCGCTACGCGCCTACCTTGGTCCATGTTTCGCCCGGTGCACTCACCGGGAATCAACTGAAACTGCCGCAGAAAGGCGCTAATGATGCAAAACCGGCAACAGCAGAAATACCGACATCAAGAAGTCCTGGCACTTGCCGTGGCCCTGGCGTGTTCTCCCGGGCTCGCGACGGCCGACCTGAATCAAGAGTCCAACGGAGCCGGAGCACCGCCGCTCATCGATGAAATCGTCGTCGTTGCCAACAAGCACGAACGTCCCCGCAAGGACATCACGGCCAATGTAAGCGTCTTCGCCGGCGAAGACATTCGCTTCGAAATCGGAAACTCGATGGCCGATGTGTTCCGCTACGCGCCGGGTATCGACTACGAGTCGGCTGGTTCGCGATTCGGCTCCGAAAGCATAAACATAAGAGGGATCAGCGGTAACCGGGTCGCAATTCTCATGGACGGCGTACCTGTGAGCGATCAGTTCGATGTCGGAAATTTCTCCAATGCTACACGCGACTTGCTGAGCGCCGGCTTCGTCGAACAGATCGAGGTTCTGCACGGCCCCGCATCAGCGCTCTATGGCAGCTCCGCAATCGGCGGCGTGGTCGCAATGAGGACGATCGACCCGCGGAGCGTGTCCGGCCCGGAAAACCACGGTGGCAGGCTGATTTCGAACTGGCGCGAGGAAAACTCTAGCTTCAATGCGACGGCCATGCACTCGGTTGCCTCTGATTCGCTGGC